>JAFAWL010000372.1 GCA_019241805.1 Actinomycetota bacterium | reverse complement strand
GGCGGGTGTTCTGGTTGGCGATGGGTGTGACGATCGGTGCGCTGATCGTGCGCAAGCTCTCGCGGGCGGCCGAACGGATGACTCCGCAGGGCATCGCGGGCAGCATCGGCGACGGCCTGGCGGAGCTCGGCCACAGCCTGCGGGAGTTCGGCTCCGACGTCCGCGCGGCGATGCGTGACCGCGAGGAGGAACTGCGCGAGGGGTCGGGCCTCGACGGCACCCCGGGCCGGACCCAATCGAGCGGATCGGCGCCGACGAGCCGGAGCGCGTAGTGCGTTCAGCCGAGATCCGGCGCCGCTTCCTGGATCATTTCGCGGCGAACGGTCACACGGTCGTGCCGAGCGCCCCGCTGCCGTTCGACGATCCGAACCTGCTGTTCGTCAACGCCGGCATGGTGCAGTTCGTGCCGTACTTCATCGGTCAACAGGTGCCGCCGTGGCCGCGGGCGACCAGCGTGCAGAAGTGCATCCGTACGCAGGACATCGACGAGGTCGGCAAGACCACCCGCCACGGCACGTTCTTCCAGATGAACGGAAACTTCAGTTTCGGCGACTACTTCAAAGCCGAAGCGATCCGGCTGTCCTGGGCGTTATCCACCAACTCGCGTGAGGCCGGCGGTTTCGGCCTCGACGGCGATCGGATCTGGGCCACCGTCTATCTCGACGACGACGAGGCCATCGAGATCTGGCACCGCGACGTCGGCCTGCCGATGGAGCGCATCGTGCGTCGGGGCAAGGCCGACAACTTCTGGTCCATGGGCATCCCCGGCCCCTGCGGACCATGCAGCGAGCTCTACTACGACCGGGGCTCGGACTACGGACCTGCGGGCGGCCCGGAGGTAGACGAGGACCGCTTCATGGAGTTCTGGAACCT
Organism: Actinomycetota bacterium; assembly: GCA_019241805.1. Lineage (GTDB taxonomy): Bacteria > Actinomycetota > Actinomycetes > Mycobacteriales > Jatrophihabitantaceae > JAFAWL01. The sequence goes on along the minus strand of JAFAWL010000372.1, from coordinate 5,915 downwards.
CGTGTTCATGCAGAACGAGCGGGGACCGGGCACCTCGAAGAGTGACTACGAGATCCTCGGCGAGTTGCCGGCCAAGAACATCGACACCGGCATGGGGATGGAGCGGATGGCCGCGCTGCTCCAGGGCGTCGACAACCTCTACGAGATCGACGAAACCCGTCCGATCCTCGACCGGGCGGCGCAGCTGGCCGGCAAGGTCTACGGCGCCCGTTCCGGGCACGCGGCCAGCGATTCGGATCCCGACGACGTTCGGCTGCGGGTCATCGCCGATCACGTCCGCACCGCGCTGATGCTGATCGGCGACGGCGTCACGCCCTCGAACGAAGGTCGCGGTTACGTACTGCGGCGCATCGTGCGGCGGGCGGTGCGCTCCATGCGGTTGCTCGGTTACGGCGACCCGGCGCTACCCGAGCTGTTGCCGGTCGCCCGGGACTGCATGAGCCCGTCCTACCCCGAACTGGCCAGCGACTTCGAGCGGATCTCCACCTACGCCTACGCCGAGGAGGAGGCCTTCCGAGCCACTTTGCGGGCCGGGACCACGATCTTCGACACGGCGGTGGAAGACATCCGCCGACGGGGTGGGACGAACCTGTCGGGCGAGCTGGCGTTCCGCCTGCACGACACCCACGGCTTCCCGATCGACCTGACCCTGGAGATGGCGGCCGAGCAGGGAGTCGAGGTCGACGAGGGTGCCTTTCGGCGGCTGATGCTTGAGCAGCGCACGCGCGCGAAGGCCGACGCCCAGGCCAAGAAGACCGGCCACGGCGATCTGTCGACGTTCCGCGCCGCGCTCGAGCTCGGCACGAACGAGTTCACCGGCTACCGGGAGATCGAACGACCCGCGAGGGTCCAGGCGGTGATCGGCGACGACGGGCTGTTGCCGGCCGCCGGCGCCGGTGACGAGGTGCTTCTCGTGCTCGACGTCACCCCGTTCTACGCCGAAGGGGGTGGCCAACAACCCGACTGGGGCTGGATTTCGATCAACGCTCCGGGTCACGAGGCCGAACTGGACGTCATCGACGTGCAGTCGCCCCTACCGGGTCTCATCGCCCATCGAGTACGCGTGCGGTCAGGGGAGGTGCGCCCCGGCGACGACGCCCTGGCGCGCGTCGACGTCACCCGGCGTCGCGCGGTCTCGCGCAGTCACTCCGCGACCCACCTGTTGCACACCGCCCTTCGCCGCAATCTCGGCGACACCGCGTCCCAGGCGGGTTCGCTGAATGCGCCCGGACGGCTGCGCTTCGACTTCAACACGCCCGGTGCCGTGCCCGTCAGTGCGCTGCACGACATCGAAGACGAGATCAACGAAGTGCTGCTGCGAGATCTCGAGGTGCGCTGGTTCGTGACCGACCAGACCGAGGCCCGCCGGATCGGCGCCATCGCGATGTTCGGTGAGAAGTACGGCGACCGGGTGCGGGTCGTGGAGATCGGCGACTACTCGCGCGAACTGTGTGGCGGTACGCACGTCGATCGCAGCTCGGTCATCGGCATGGTCAAGCTACTGGGGGAGTCCTCGATCGGTTCAGGCGTGCGTCGGGTCGAGGCGCTCGTGGGTCTGGACGCGTTTCGTTTCCTGGCCCGTGAGCACGTCCTGGTGGCGCAGCTGGCCACCGAGCTCAAGGCGCAGCCCGACGAACTGCCCGAGCGGATCAACGCAGCTCTGGAGCGGCTGCGGGCGGCGGAGAAGGAGCTCGATCGGCTGCGGTCGGCCGCGGTACTCGCGAACGCCGGTGAACTCGCCGCGCAGGCCCGGCTGGTCGGCGGCGTCCAGCTGGTGCTCGGTCAGGCGCCCGCGGGGGTCAGCGGCAACGACCTGCGCTCGCTGGCCTTGGACGTGCGGGGTCGGCTGCGTGCGGGTGATCCCGCTGCGGTGATGCTGGCCTCGCCCACCGAAGACGGCCGGGTGGCCTTCGTCGCGGCCGTAAATCCGGCCGGACAGGCCGCCGGCTGGTCGGCCGGAGCGCTCGTTCGGGTGTTCGCTCCGGCGTTGGGCGCGCGCGGCGGGGGCAAGGACGATGTCGCCCAAGGCGCCGGTGGTGACCCAGGCCGCCTGGAGGCAGCGTTCGCGGCAGTCACGGCCCAGGTGTCCGGTGGGACGGGCGACTCGGTGTGAGCCCGGACGATCGGCGGCAGGCATGAGCCGATCGCCCCAGACGATCGGCCGGTCCGCGTGAGCCGAGCGTCGTGGCCGCACGGGGTGTGGTTCGGGATCGACGTCGGAACCGTGCGCGTCGGTGTGGCGCGCAGCGACGTCACCGGCACCATCGCCTCGCCGATTACGACCCTGGCCAGGGACGCGGTCCACAATCAGGATCTTGACGACATCGTCGCCCTGGTCACCGAATCGGCGGCCGTGGGCGTCGTCGTCGGGTTGCCGCGGACGCTGAAGAACCGCGAGGGGCAGTCGGCGGAAATGGCCCGGGCATATGCCGCGCTTCTGGAACAACGGCTCGACGTGCCGGTCGAACTGGTCGACGAAAGACTCACGACGGTCCAGGCACGGCGTACTCTGGATCAGCACGGTTTGCGTGGGAGGGCCCAGCGTGCCGTCGTGGATCAAGCGGCGGCAGCGGCATTGCTCCAGCATTGGCTGGACACCTACGCGGCGCGTTGAGCGTCCGGGTGCTGGCTGGGACGAGAGTCGGCTGGTACGAGTAGTCAGTACGGCCCCGGACCCGATCCGGCCTGACACGGATGGAGTACGTCTCGGTGAGCTTCGACGGCCATGAGTCGGTCGAGACCCGCGACCCTGGCAGCCTGCTCTTCGGCGACGATGTAGACGACGGCTCGTCCGACGATCATGGTTTTCTCCCGCCGGCCAGTCGACAGGCCGTCCGGCTGGCTCACCGTCGCAAGTTGCGCCGACGTCGTCAGCTGTTCGGGATGATCGGCGCGCTGCTCGTCGTGGCGCTCGTGGCCGCCAGTTACGTCGCTTTCCGGACGCTCTACGCCCCCAAGGACTGGGCCGGGCCGGGTAGCGGCACGGTCACGGTCCAGGTCCACAGCGGTGACGGGGCCGACGCGATCGCCTCGACGCTGGTCAAGCAGGGCGTGGTGCGCTCGAGCGGCGCCTTCACCAAGGCGGCCGCGGCCAACAGCAAGTCGGGCTCGATCCAGGCCGGCTTCTATAAGTTGCGCAAGCACATGTCCGGAGTGTCGGCGCTCAACCTGATGCTCGATCCGAGCTCGCACATCGTCAACAAACTGACGATTCCCGAGGGCACGATCGACAAGGACGTGATCACCAAGTTGGCCGCGGCGTTGAAGGTGTCCGACGCGCAGGTGCAAAGCGCCGCAGCCGATATCGAGTCGCTAGGTCTGCCCGACGGTTACGGGTCGCCGAAATCGGCCGAGGGCTTCCTGTTCCCGGACACCTATCAACTCGATCCGGGCATGAGCCCGACCGACGCGCTGCAGATGATGACCTCGGAGTTCACCACCCAGGACAAGGCGAATGGCTTCGCCGACGGCGCCAAGAAGCTCGGCCTGTCGCCCTACCAGGCTCTGATCATCGCCTCGATGGCCCAATCCGAGGTGAAGTACGACTCGGACGCACCCAAGGTCGTCCGGGTGATCCTGAATCGCCTGGCCACCGGCATGCCTCTGCAGGTTGACGCCGCCAGTGTCTACGGGGCCAAGGTGGCCGGCCTCGACCCGGCCAAGGTCGATTTCTCCAAGCTGGATTCGCCCTACAACACGTATCTGCACAACGGTCTTCCACCGACGCCGATCAGTAACCCGGGCCAGAGCGCGCTGACGGCGGCGGTGAGCCCGGCGGCCGGCAAGTGGCTGTTCTACGTGAACATCGACGCCGACGGGCACCTGGGCTTCTTCGAGAACGCCGCGGATTTCCAGGCCGCAGCAGCGAAGTGCGCGCAAAACAATTGGGGTTGCGCGGGCTGATGCGTGCCGCGGTGCTCGGACGGCCGGTGGCCCATTCGCTCTCGCCCGTCCTGCATCGGGCCGCCTACGCCGCACTTGACCTGTCCGACTGGCGCTACGACGCCATCGACTGCGGTGAGGCCGACCTCGCCCGCCAGTTGGCCGATAGCGGCCCGGAGTGGGCGGGTTTCTCTTGCACGATGCCGCTCAAGCGCTGCGTCGTGTCGATGGCTGACGTCGTCGATGACGAGGCTGCCGCGATCGGCGCCGCCAACACGCTGCTGCGGCATCCGGCCGGTGGCTGGCGGGCCGCGGCGACCGACCCGATCGGGATCGTGAATGCGCTGGCCGACCGGACCGGCGCAGCGGTCGGCGCCCGGTCAGCGGTCACACTGCTGGGGGCCGGCGGCACCGCCCAGAACGCGCTGGCCGCCCTCCGCATACTCGGCATCGATCACTGCACGGTGCTTGTTCGTTCGCCCGAGCGGGCCTCGGCTCTGCTCGACACGGCCACGCGGCTGGGGCTGTCTGTCGAGCTCGCCGCACTCGATCCCACGCTCGACGCGGTCACCGCCGCCGACCTGCTGATCTCCACCTTGCCGGCCGGGGCCGCCGACCAGTTCGCGGACGCTTACTGGCATCGCGACCAGATCCTGCTCGATGTGGTCTACGACCCGTGGCCGACCGCGATCGCCGCGGCGGCGGCCGGTGCTGGCGTGCGCGTGGTCAGCGGCGCGCTCATGCTGCTGCACCAGGCCGCGGCGCAGGTGGCACTCATGACCGGCCGCGCGGCGCCGGTGGCGGCGATGCGCGCGGCCTTGCGGTCAGTCACCGCGTCCACCGGTATTTGACGCAGCCGATGTCGGGCGCGCCCGATATCTGGCGCGATCCGGCCCCGGTCAGCGCGTCGGCTCCAGCCGGATGACGGCCGACTTCGACACCGGCGTGTTGCTCACCAAAGCGGTGTCGTCGAGGCCGATCAGGGCGTTGGCTTCGGGGAAGTAGGCCGCGGCGCACCCGGGCGGCGTGTCGTATTCGACCACCCGGAAGCGTTCGGCCCGGCGGACGCCGTCGGCGGAGACGAGATCGACCAGTTGGCCGTCGGTGAAGCCGCCGGCCCGCAGATCGACGCGGTTGACGAAGACCACCCGTCGCCCACCCTTGATGCCCCGGTAACGGTCGTCGAGTCCATAGACGGTGGTGTTGAACTGATCGTGCGAACGCACCGTTTGCAAGATCAGGTGTCCGCTCGGGGCGGTGACGGTGTCGGGCGGATTGACGGTGAGGCGGGCCGTGCCCGTCTCGGTCGCGAACGTCCGGGAGTCGCGGGGGCCGTTGGGCAGCTGGAAACCGCCCGGGTGCGCGAGGCGGCGTTCGAAGTCCTGGAAACCCGGCACGACGTGCTCGATGTGCCGGCGGATCACCCGGTAGTCGGCTCGCATCTGAGACCAGCCCAGCTCATCGCCGAAGAGGGTTTGCGCGAGTTCCGTCACGATGGCCACCTCGCTACGCAGCATCGGCGATCCGGGCAGCAGACGTCCTCGGGACGAGTGCACCGTGCTCATCGAATCCTCCACCGACACGACCTGCTCGCCGCCGGCCTGCCGATCGCGTTCGGTGCGACCGAGACAGGGCAGGATCAGGGCCTGCCGGCCGTGATGTAGATGCGATCGGTTGAGCTTCGTCGAGACGTGCACGGTCAACCGACAGTTGCCCATCGCGGCCGCGGTCACTGCGGTGTCAGGCGTGGCGGCGACGAAGTTGCCGCCCAGGCCCATGAAGAATTCGATCCGCCCGTCGCGCATCGCTCGAATCGTGTCCACGGTGTCCAGGCCGTGGCGCCGCGGGGGCTCGAAGCCGAACTCGTCATGCAGCGCGTCGAGAAAGCTGTCGGGCATCTTCTCCCAGATGCCCACGGTGCGATCGCCCTGGACGTTGCTGTGGCCGCGCACCGGGCAGACGCCTGCTCCCGGTCGACCGATGTTGCCCCGAAGCAGTAGGAAATTGACGATCTCGCGGATGGTTGCGACAGC
>JAFAWL010000129.1 GCA_019241805.1 Actinomycetota bacterium | reverse complement strand
TTCAGCTCGTCGAACGACACTTGCTTACCCCCTGCTCGCGGGATCCGTCGTGTTGTCCACGGGTTTATCATCGCGCGTCGGCATAGCAGTTCCGACTGCCCCTAGCGATTCGACCGCTTCCATCGTGGACTGCTGAAGACTGTTCAGCTGTTGGGCGACGGGCGCCATCTGCCAGTAGGTGAGCCGACGGATCGACTTTTTCACCAGGCGGGCCACGCCGACCGGATTTTGTTCCGGCGCCGGCAGGACGAAAGGTGGGAGCCGCCGCAAGCTTCGGCTGGCGTCCAGGCTGCGCTGCAGGAGCGGTCCGGGAGCGCCTACGCCGACAGCGGTGGCGGTTCCGCGCGCTCGCGCGGCCCGAGCCCGAACCTCGTTCTGTACGGCCGAGCGCACGTCTGCCCCGGTGATCGGCCAACTTCCGGCCGCGGCCCGGTGCGGCTGCCCGGTCAACTCACGCATGACCCGCTTCAGCTCCTCGTCGTCCTCGACCAGGGTCACGTCGTGATCGGCCTTCTGCTCGGCCAGGCCGCCGACACGGGTAGCCACGACCGGGCGGTCGTACAGGGCGGCCCGCTCCATGACGCCTGAGGACCAGATCGAGCGGTACGGCAGCACGACCGTGTCGCAGGCCACGATCCAGCGATCGAACAGTTCGTCGCTGACGAATCCGGTGTGCAGGGTGACGCCTGGAGTGCGCTCCGCGAGGTCGGCCAGCTCCTGGGCGTAGGCGACGTATCCCGGCTCCTCCAGGCGCAGAGAGCCGACGATCTCCAGACGTGCGCGGGCCGGATCGATTCCGGCGAACGCTCGCGCGGCGCGGTCGAAACCCTTGTGCGGCTGGATGAAACCGATCGCCAGGAAGTAGAACAGCGATTGGTCCAGGCCGAGCGCCACCCGAGCCGAGTCGCGATCGTGCCGGGTGTATTTGATGAAGCTGCTGCCGTGCCCGGCCACCTTGATGTGCTCGGTACCGACGCCGAACGCCGTCGAAAACGCGCTTCGCTCGCTTTCGGTGTGTACCACGATCGTGTCGACGGCCTGCCACATCAACCGAGCCGCGACGCCGTCCACCGTGTGCGCGCGACCGTGCCGATAGTCGATCTCGTGGACGACGACCTCGACATGCTTGGCCCATCGGAACGTCGCGGCCAGCTGCAGGCTGATCGCCGCCCGGCGGGAGGGACTGCAAGGCACCGGATAGAAGAAGTCCGGATGGAACTGAATGATGATCCTGTCGTATCCGCGGACGCGCTTGGCCAGCGCCAGAGGCCCTCGACTGGAGGTCAACGCCAGGTGATGGTGCGCGGCCGACGGCCCCGGCGATAACACCTCCACGTCGTCGCCCCGCGAGCGAAGCGCGCGCACATCCTGCACCGCGTACGCCGCGATCCCATCGCGATTGGGCGGATAGGGCGACACCATCAAGATCCTCATCGGGTCCACTCCGACAATCTCGCTTCGACCCGATCCAGTACATCCGGCCACTGATAATTGTCCAGAACGTACTGGCGACCGGATGCGGCCATCTCGCTGGCGGTTTCGCTGTTCCCGGCCAGAAAGTCCAGGCACTGCTCGAATTCGTAGGTGTCGTCGTAAGTCAAACCCGCACCGGACCGCTCGCAATGCCAGGCGACGACGTCGCTGGCCCGGTTCGCTATGACCGGCGTCCCGGCCAGCCACGCCTCCATGATCGTGCGCGAGAACGCCTCGTAGCGACTGGGCTGCAGATAGGCGTCGGCGGCCGCGAACGCGTTATCCCGGTCGACGTCAGGGAGGAAGCCGAGGTCGACGACGCGGTCAGCGATGGCGGCCGGCGGCTTCACCGGACCGCGCCCCATCGTGACGAGCGAGAACGGGAGTTCGACGGCAGCGTTCGCGGCCTCGAAAGCATCCAGGAGCTGCTCCCAGCCCTTGGCCCCTTCCCGCCGCCCGGCATACAACAAGAAACGACCCTCGATGCCGTAGCGCTCACGAAAGCCGTCCGGGTCGTATTTGACCGGCACGCCGACGCCGCATCCGACGACGGCGTGGGGCGCCAGTCGCGGTTGGATCCGGTGCGCGAGGTCGTGCTCCGGACCGGACTGGAATAGCAGTCCGGCCACGCCGGAGAAGACCGGGTCGAAGACGTCCAAATACGCGTAGGGCTCGTCGTGCAGGCAGGTCCACAGCACGCTGCGCTCCGGCGCAACTTGGCTGCCCGCGAACGTCACCCAGAACGGATACGGCGTGAAAATCAACGCCCGATACTCGTCGGCGTGATCGAGAATGTGGTGATAGAGCTCGGGGGAGCGCATTCCGCCGTTGATCCAGCGCTGCTGTTGCTGGATGGTCAATCGGTTGCCGCGCAGGATCTGGGCCTCGAGCTCGGCCCGCTCGTGAAGGTTTTCATTCATCACTGGGAATCTTCGAACCGGCATGCCCGACTCGACGGCGAAGCCGGCAGGTAACTCGTTACGCCAGGTGAAGTGGTCGAGCGCGCAGGTAGTGATGATTTCGACGTCCCAGCCGCGAGCGGCCAATCCCTCGGCCATCTCGGCCATCACGATCTCGGCTCCGCCCACGAGCCCGGGACCGTAGCGGGCTGGAACGAGGGCGATCTTTCCAGTGCGGTTGATCTGCACCGGCTCGGTCATCTAGATCCCTCCACGAAATTCGCGCGTCTATGGTAATCGTCGTGAACCTGGTAACGGCCCACGATGCCTGATCGCCCCATGCGGCCGGCGCGGTGGCTCGACTCGATCCCGAACCGAATTCGGGCATTGGTTAGCGCAGCGGTGGCCGACGAACTTCCGGGTCGCCTCACGCAATTGCGTGCCGAGCTACGAGCCGAGCTGATCGAGGAGTTGGCCGCGGCCATGGACCAGCACCGGCAGTCCGCGACGCACCTGACGGGCGGCGAACTGCTGCGGACGCCGTTGGTCTTCGGCGACGCGAGCAGGCTGCAGGTGGCCGAGACCGCCGACGTCAACGACGCCCTGTTCAACCTGTCCTCGGGCTCGATCACCGTCGAGCCGTACGCATTCTTCGGCCACCGCGTCACGCTGCTGACCGGCACGCACGACATCACGCGGTTCGACCTCGAGCGCCAGACGACGGTTCCGGCCGGCGGCCGGGACATCGTGGTCGGCCGCGGGGCCTGGGTGGCCAGCGGAGCGATCGTCATCGGACCGTGCGTCATCGGCTCCCACGCCGTCGTCGGGGCCGGTGCGGTCGTGACGCAGGATGTGGGCGCCGGGCAGATCGTCGCGGGTGTGCCCGCGCGCGTGATCGGCGTCGTGGACCTCCAAGACGCCCCGCCCGGACCGGCCGGGGTCACAGCTCCGTAACCCCGATCTCAGGTGTGAGCCGGACGACCCCGTCCTGCGGCGTCGCACTCGATACCCGCAGGTGAGCAACCCGGTTGAGGCGGTGGAACACTTCCCGCAACTGGCCGTCGGCCACCGCGACCGTCCAGTAGTAGTGGCCCTCGGGGAACGGTGTGTCGGGGAAGCTGAATCGAACTCTCGCCTTGCCCTCGCGCAGCGGCGGAAGCTCCACGCCGAGGTATTTGTTGGTCGTTCCGAACAGCAGCTCGTCGCTGTGGTTCTCGACCGCGATCCCGACTGTCCATTCGTCCAACGCCTGGCCGCTCGTCAAATCCATCTCGAGCACGATCGGGGTGTTCGGCGCGATGGCATCAGCTCGGGCGCCTTGGGCGGTCAGCAGACGCACGTCGTCGATCGTCACCGACAGCGTGCCGAGCGCCTCCGGCGGCAAGTCGGTAGTGGTTTCCGACGCCTCCAGGTAGCGGTCGCGGAACTCACGAATCGCGGCGACCGGGCCGCCGTCGACGATCACTTTCCCGTGTTCCAACATGATGGCCCGATCGCACAGTTGCCGGACCGCATCAAGGCCGTGCGTGACGAGCACGATCGTGCGACCCTCGAGCTGGAATCGACGGATTCGCTCCATGCACTTGCGCTGGAAGGGTTCGTCGCCGACGGCCAGTACCTCGTCGATGAGCAGCACCTCGGGATCGACGTGCACGGCCACCGCGAAGGCCAGGCGCACGTACATGCCGCTGGAGTAGAACTTCACCTGCGTGTCGATGAACTGCTCGATACCGGAAAAGTCGACGATGGCGTCGAAGTAGCGGTCGATCTGGGTGCGCGTCAGCCCGAGAATGGACGCGTTGAGATAGACGTTCTCCCGACCGGTCAGATCACCGTGAAAACCAGCCCCGAGTTCGAGGAGGGCGGCCAGTCGCCCCCGACGTTCGACGTACCCTTCGCTCGGCGAGAGAATTCCTCCGATGATCTTGAGCAGGGTGCTCTTGCCGGACCCGTTGGCGCCGATCAATCCCACCGTCTCGCCGGCATGAATTTCACAGGACACGTGATCGAGCGCGACGAAGTTCTGTTCGTGCAACTTGGATCGACGGAAATTGACCGCCCGCTCCTTGAGCGACTTGTCCTTACGGATCCGGAACGTCTTGCTGACGTCGTTGACCCGGATGACCGTCGGGGCGCCACCGGCGCTCATCTCACAGCTCCTGCGCGAAGTTGCCCTGCGCTCGGGCAAACAGTCGCTGGGCCAACCACAACAAGACGAGTGAGATACCGAGGATGATTCCCAGCCGGCCGTACAGGTCGCCGCTGTAGAAGAATGCCCGGCCCCGCGCGGTCAGACCGCCGGGCCACAGCGCCCGCTGCATCGCCAACACCACGTCGCACATGGGGTTGGCCAGGTAGATATCGAACAGCCAGTTCAGGTGATGGCCGGTGAGCTTGTCGTGCACCTTCGTCCAGTCGTACACGATCGGCGTCATCCAGAACCAGAGCAACAGCCCGACGTCGACGAGGTACTCGACGTCGCGCAGGAACACGTTCGAGGCGGCCAGGACCAGTCCGAGCGCGAGAGCAAAAACCACCAGCACGGCCAGGGCAAGCGGCACCAGTCCGAGATTGTCGGCGTGCGGCCACTTCCAGGTGATGCTGTAGCCGATGATCAGCACGACGATCTGCAGCACGAAGTTGACCAGCGCCGCGCCTACCACCGAAACCGGGAACAGCTCCCGCGGGAAGTACACCTTCTTGATCAGGCCGGCGTTGCCGACGATGCATCCGGCGCAGCCGCCGATGATGTCGGTGAACAAGTTCCAGGCCAGCAAGCCCGTGAACAGATAAATCCCGAAGTCCGGAATGGTTCGGCTACTGCCGAGGAAGACGCCGATGGCGATCGAGTAGACGAACAGGTAGAGAAGGGGCCGCAACAACGTCCAGAGGAAGCCGAGAACCGAGTCCTTGTACTTGACCTTCAGCTCTTTCCGGACGAGCTGGCCCAGCAGCTCGCGATGGGCCCAGATGTCGCGCACCGTCGGGCCGAAACCGCGGAAGAAGGTCGGTTGAGCCGCGACTCGCTCGAGCGGCAGCTGATCGACCGGCATCTCGGCGTGCCCGCGCGCGAACAGCGAGCCGACGGACGAGTGAGACTCGTCTTGCGTCGACAGCTGGCTGACCATGAAGTTCGCTGATCCCATCGCCGTGTGGTCATCGTCACCGCCCGAGCCCGGCTCGCGCTCCTGGTCGGCCGAGCATCCCGAGCCCAGCCGTGAAGCGCACCGCAGCGCCGGCGGTCGGACTCAACGATAGTAACCGAGTCGTGAGCTCGGGCCCGTCACGTGGAAGGGGCGGCCCGGGGTGTCGCTATCATCGGCCAAATCGACGGAGGGCAGGACTCGACACGTGGATATCGCCGTCTGCGGAGCCCAGAAGCTGTATATGCGGGGCGGGGCGGAGCTGCACCAGGACAACCTCGTCGCGGCGCTCGAGGCCGCCGGGCATCGCGCCGAGCTGGTCCGGCTGCCGGTCGCGTGGGAAAAGGGCCGGATCTTCGACTCGCCACTCGCCTGGCGCATGATCCCGGTCGACGCGGACCTCGTCATCGCCACCAACTTTCCGTCCTACTTCGTCCGGCATCCGAATAAGGTCGTTTGGCTGCTGCACCAGCAACGCTCGGCCTACGACGGGGCTGACTCCCGCGCAGACTGGTCGGATTTCGGCCTCGACGACGTGTCTCTGGAAGAGCAGCGCCAGCTCGTCGAATGGGACAACATCGCGCTGTCAGAGGCCCGCGAGATCTTCACGACCTCGGACGTCGTCGCCGATCGACTCGCTCGCTACAACGGTCTGAAGTCGACCACCCTGTACCACCCGCCGCCGCTGGCCGGTCAGCTGCACCCCGGCGAGGCCGAGGACTTCATCCTGGCGGTCAACCGGTTCGACGCCAACAAGCGCCCCGGCCTGATCGTCGAGGCGATGGCGCACGAGACGTCGGGCGTGCGGGCGGTGTCGGTCGGGCGGGGAGTGCTGCTGGACGAGCTGCGCGCGCGCACCGAGCAGCTCGGGCTGGCCGACCGCGTCGCGCTGCCGGGGTTCGTTCGCGACGAGGAACTGATCGATCTGTTCGCGCGCTGCTTGGGTGTTTTGTACGCGCCGGCGGACGAGGACTACGGCTATGTCACCGTCCAGGCCTTCCTGGCCGGCAAACCAGTGATCACTGCGATCGACTCCGGCGGAGTCCTGGAGTGGGTCGAGGACGGCGTGACCGGCTTCGTCACCGACGGCTCCCCCCGCGAGCTCGGGCGCGCATTCGACCGGTTGGCCGCCGATCCGGCCAAGGCCCGGGAAATGGGCGCCGAAGCCCGGCGGCGGGTGGCGGACCTGAGTTGGGCGACCGTCGTCGAGCGGCTGACGTCGGCGTGAGCGCGACCGGCCTTCCCCGACTGAAACTTCTCATCGGGCCCGAGCCGCCCGAAGGCTTGCGCCGGCTGCTCATGGGCATCGGGTCCCACGTCGACTTCGCCGGTCCGGCCGACGAGACCGACCGGGCGATCTGGTGGAACGACCACGAGCAACCGGGCCACGCATCACGCTACGGCGCCTGGGTCAGCGAAATCGGCCAGCTCGACCTACCGATCGTGCGTGCGGCCACTGTCGTGCTCACCGACGATCGCAAAGTGCTGCGGGCCGAGCCGGAGGCGATGTTCGTGGCGCCCGAACCGGTACTCGCGACCGCGCGAACCATGTTGCCCGTCTCTCGCCGACGGTTGCGTGAGGCCCGCGGCCTCCCGCCACAGCTGGTCGGTATCGCGCGGGGGCCGCATATCCGATGGTTTGCCGGCGATCGACGGCCGGCGGTCGATATCCCGGACCAACTGCGCACCACCGCCATCGCGGTCGCCTCGGCCGTCGTCGCCGACCGCGACAACGTACTGGACTGCCTCAGCTGGGCCACGCCTACCGTGACCGACCCGGGCACCGCGCAGGCCATCGGCGCCACCGCCGACCAGCACGTGGTGCTCCGCGACGATCCGGAAGCCGCCGTGCGAGCCGCCCTCGAGCTCGCGAGCGATGAACGACGAGCCAGCGCCATCGGGTGGGCCGGGCGGCGCCTGGTCGAGCAGCAGCACGACCTGCCCACGGCCGTGCGACGGGTGTTGGTCGCGCTCGGTCTGTGCGACCGGACGTCCGCGGTCGCGGCCACGGGCACCCTTCTCGACGAACTGCGCACTCCTCCTATTTGTCAGACTCGCTGGCGAATCGCCGAGATGATCAACGCCTTCACGGCCCGGCCCGGCTCCGGATGAGAAGCTCACGCGCATGATCGCGCCCCTGCCGCCGGAACTGAGCGAGTCGTCGACGGCGCAACTACCGGTACCCGACGGCCCGAACTTTTCCCGGAGCCGAGACCCCCGAGCATCGGTCGACCGGATCCGGCACCTGGGTCGCCGGGTTCGGCGGGTGGGGATCGACCGGACCCGATCGGTCCTGCGACGAGTGCTCGGGATCGACGCTCAACTGACCGAACTGACCACCCGCCTGCAAGTCGCCGTCGACCAGGCCGAGCGTCTGCAGACCCGGTTGGGCCCGATCACCGCCTCCATCGAGCTCGAGAAGCGCACCGTCGCGACCAACGTGGAGGCGAACCGCGTCAACCTCGAGCTGCTCAAATCGGAGTTCCGAACGCTCTTGGCCACAGTCCAGGAGCTCGGGATGGCCTTCGCGCCGGCGACCGGCCTGGCCGGCGCCGGTGCCCGTTTCGCGGAACTACGCGAGGCCGTGAACGGGCTGGAACGTCGGCTGCGCAACGTCGACGCCCATCTGGAGCAACTGCACCGCGGGACCGCCTCGGTCGCCCCCGGCCAAGTCGTGGTGTCGGCCGAAACCGCACCACGGTCGGACACCGCCGACGCCGGCGTCACACCCCGATCGACACTGTTCAACTACGTGGGTTTCGAGCGCCGCTTCCGGGGCGACCCCGAGGACATCCTGCGCAACTTGGAAGAGCGCTACGCGACGTTGCTCCTGGAACATCAGCCCATCGTCGACATCGGCTGCGGTCGCGGCGAACTACTCGAGAGACTCGCGGCCAAAGGTGCTGACGTCATCGGCGTCGAGCCCGACCCCGGCATGGTGGCCGAGGGGCGGGCGCGGGGACTGACGATTCACCAGTCGTTCGTGGGCGATTACCTGCGCAGCGTGCCGGATCACAGCCTGGGTTCGATCATCTCGACACACGTTGCCGAGCACCTCGACCTCGACGATCTCATCGAGATGATCGAGCTGTCGAGCCGCAAGCTCGAGCCCGGTGGTGTGTTCGTGGCCGAGACGCCCAATCCGGCATCCCTGATCGTCCTGGGCAACTCCTACATCCTCGATCCCACGCACGTTTGGCCGCTACATCCGGCACTGTTCGCCTTCCTGTGTGAGACCGCCGGATTCCGCGACGTCAGGCTGAACTTCTATTCACCGGCTCAGGCGTATCACCTGCCTGCGGTGGCGGTTCCGGAGCCGAATCCGGCGTTGGCCGGTGTCATCGAGCAGGTCAATGCGGCGTTCGGGCGGCTGAACGAGGTCCTGTTCGGTTCCCAGGAGTACGCGGTGATCGCGACGACCGCGCCGTTGGCCGCAGCGCTCGAGAGCGCGCCGTCGGACGACTAGCCCGACGGCGCGGAAATGTCGCTGCGCCCTCGGCGTCGACCGGCGCTTTTGGAAAAAGTCGCGTAACCTATCCAGCGCATGCCGAGCGTCTGACGGGTGACTCATCATCCGAACAGCTGCGGGACCTTGGCGGAATTGATCGATCGAACCGACTCAAGGAGCTCCCGCCTTGCGTAAGTTACTCAGCGTAGCTCTCTCGCCCGTATTGGTAGCCGCGACTCTTCTCGCTGTTCAGATCGTGCGGCCGCCGGCGGCGGCACACGCCGCGACACCGAGCATCCCGTTGACCTACAAGTTCGGGCTGGTCGCGCCCACCGGAGGCGTACTTCCGATTCACGGACCGGACGAGGCGTTCTCGGCCGCGGCCGTGGGCGACGTCGACGGTGACGGGCAACCCGACATCATCGCGGGCGCCATGAACGGCCACATCTACGGCTGGCACACCAACGGCCAGCTCTTCCTCGACTTCCAGGTCGGCGGCGGGGCCATCCAGTCCTCGCCGGCGCTGGTCGACCTCGACGGCGACGGCCACCTCGACATCACCGTCGGGACGATGGACGGCTGGGTCCGGACGATCTCCAACATCAGCGGCCAGTTCAAGATCATCGTCAGCTTCCGCGACCAGTGCGCGAGTTCCGCCCCGATGTGCGGCGTCTTCGACACACCGACGGTCGCCGACATCACCGGCGACGGGCGGCCGGACATCATCTTCAGCTCCTACGACCAGCACGTCTATGCCTACCGCACCGACGGCACGCTGAACTTCTCGCACTACACGTACGACACGATGTTCTCCTCGGCCGCGGTCGGTGACATC
>JAFAWL010000108.1 GCA_019241805.1 Actinomycetota bacterium | reverse complement strand
GGCTGATCACGCCGGGCAGGAACTCGTCGTGGTGAGTCTTGTTTCCCAGGTGCCATATCGCGCCGCCGAACAGTCCCCACTGCACGCCGGCCTTCACCATGAGCGACAAATCGCCGATCGCGAGCATCTCGAACGCGGTAACTGCGGCGCCCACGTCACCGCCGCCGCCGTACTCCACCGGCAGACCCAATCCGTTGAGCCCCGACTTGGCCAGCAGTCGCATCTGGTCCAGCACGCGCTCGCGTTGGGCGTCGGTCGAATCGGTCGGCCGCTGGGTGAGATCGGCGTCGCGGGCCAGGTCGCGGGACCGCGTGCGGATCTCGTGCCAGCGTCCGTCGAGCAACGAGCGCAGGACCGATCCGTCAATGTGGCTGTTCGGTTCCGGGATCGTCAACGTGGTCTCCTCGGCGTGGGCCACGTTCGCGCGCCCACGTGATCAAGCGTATGTTACTGACGAGTAGCTTTCCAGACGGGAGCCGGGTATGGACACTCGACGGGCCGCTGTGATCGGTGGCAATCGCACTCCGTTCGCTCGGGCGAACGGCGCCTACGCGCACGCGTCGAATCAGGACATGCTGACCGCCGCACTCGACGGACTGGTTGCCCGCTTCGGCCTGCAGGGCGAGCGGTTGGGCGAGGTGGCGGCCGGCGCCGTGCTCAAGCACAGCCGTGATTTCAACCTCACTCGCGAGAGCGTGCTGGGCTCTCGCCTGGCCTCGACGACTCCGGCCTACGACGTCCAGCAGGCGTGTGGGACCGGCCTGGAGGCCGCCGTCCTCGTGGCGAACAAGATTGCACTCGGGCAGATCGAATCGGGCATCGCCGGCGGGGTCGACTCGGCCTCCGACGCTCCGATCGCGGTGAACGAGCAGCTGCGCCAGGTGTTACTCGACATGAATCGCGCTCGCTCGCTGGGCCAACGGGCCAAGGCACTGGGCCGCATCCGGCCGACCGCGCTCGCGCCCGAGATCCCACGCAATGCCGAGCCGCGCACCGGCCTGTCGATGGGCGAGCATCAAGCAGTTACCACCGCGGCCTGGGCAATCTCACGCGCAGCCCAGGACGAACTGGCCGTAGCGAGCCACCAGAACCTGGCCGCCGCGTATGAGCAGGGCTTCCTAGACGATCTCGTCACCCCGTACCTGAGCCTCACCCGCGACAACAACCTGCGCCCCGACACCAGCATCGGGAAGCTGGCCCAGCTGAAGCCCGCCTTCGGCCGGAACGACACTGCGACGATGACCGCCGGCAACTCGACGCCACTTACCGACGGCGCCTCGACGGTGCTCCTGGCCAGCGACGAGTGGGCCGCGCGACACAACTTGCCGGTGCTCGCGCACATCGTCGACGCCGAGACGGCCGCCGTCGACTACGTGCACGGCGACGAGCGAGCCGACGGACTCCTGATGGCCCCGGTCTACGCCCTGCCCCGGCTGCTGGCCCGCAACAAGGTCAGCTTGCAGGACTTCGACTTCTACGAGATCCACGAGGCGTTCGCGGCGACCGTGCTGACGAGTCTGGCCGCCTGGGAAGATCCGGAGTTCTGCCAGCGGTATCTGGGGTTGGCCGAACCGCTGGGCCCGATCGATCGCTCGAAGCTCAACGTCCGCGGCTCGTCCCTTGCGGCCGGTCACCCGTTCGCGGCCACGGGCGGTCGCATCGTGGCCACCCTGGCCAAGCTGCTGCACGAAAAGGGCGGCGGTCGGGGCCTGGTCTCGATCTGTGCCGCCGGCGGCCAGGGCGTCGTAGCGATCCTGGAGGCCTGACGCGTGAGCGATCGCTACCAGGCACTGGTCAACTCGACCGTCGGCTCGAGCGTCGCTTCCCGCCTCGGGCTGCCGCGACCAGCAGTGCTCCGGCGCTACGAGCCCGGCGCCGACCTACTGCCGGGCCCGGTGCGGCTCGGCGCCGCAGGTGGTTCGACGGTGCCCCACCTGCGGGAAGTGCTCACCCGTACAGGCGCAGTGGTCGCGGACGAGACCGAGGAGTCGACGCGGTTCGGCGCCCTCGTCTACGACGCCACCGGGATCTCCACCGTGGCCGGACTGGCCGAGCTCGCGGCATTCCTCGGCGCAGCGTTGCGGCGGCTGCGCGCGTGTGGCCGGATCGTCGTGCTCGGTCGACCCGCCGACAGCGTGTCGATCGAGGTCGACGCCGTGCGGCAGGCGCTGGAGGGGATCGTGCGGTCATTGGGCAAGGAACTGCGCGCCGGCGCCACGGCGAACCTGGTCTGGATCACCGATCCGGCCTCGCTGGAATCGGCCCTGCGGTTCCTGCTGTCCGGCAAGGCGGCCTACGTCGACGGGCAATCGTTGCTGCTCGGGCCGTCGCGGTCGGAGGATCCGGTCGACTGGGCGCGGCCGTTGGCCGGACAGGTCGCGCTCGTCACGGGCGCCGCCCGCGGGATCGGCGCGGCGATCACCGCGGTGTTGGCGCGGGACGGCGCCCACGTCGTCTGCGCCGATCTGCCCGCGGCGGGCGCGAGCCTGGCCCGGGTCGCCAACGACGTCGCCGGCACCACGCTGCAGATCGACATCACCGCGGCTGATGCGCCCGCGACGGTGTTGCGGCACCTGACCGAGCGGCACGGCGGTGTCGACATCGTCGTCCACAATGCCGGAGTCACCCGCGACAAGCTGCTGGCCAACATGACGCCGAACCACTGGGATCCGGTGCTGGCGGTGAACCTGCAGGCGCAACTGTCGATCAACGCCGCGTTGCTCGCGAGCGATGTTATGCGCGACCGGGGACGCGTGGTGACACTGTCGTCGACGACGGGACTGGCCGGTAACCGCGGACAGACGAACTACGGGGCCAGCAAGGCGGGGTTGATCGGCCTGGTCCGATCGTCGGCCGCCGCCTTCGCCGCCCGCGGCGCGACGATCAATGCGGTGGCACCGGGGTTCATCGACACGGACATGACACACGCGATGCCGTTCGCCACCCGTGAACTCGCCCGCCGGCTCAACAGCCTGCAGCAGGCCGGACTGCCGGTCGACGTCGCCGAAGCGGTGGCCTGGCTGGCCTCGCCCGGCGCCGGCGGCGTGAACGGTCAGGTCCTTCGGGTCTGCGGCCAGAATCTCGTCGGAGCCTGATGCCGACGACCCGCCTGCTGGCCGAGCCACCCCGGCTCGGCCGGTTGCTCGTCCGCAGCCGGTTGGGCCGCTCGGCGGGTGGACGGGCGGATGTCGTCCTCGCCTTGCGTGGGCAGCGGTTCCAGCCGGATCGCCTCGCTGCCTACCAACGGCTGTGCGGATTTCGGGTGGACGCCGTGCTGCCGGTCACGGCCCCTCACGTCCTCGCCTTTCCGCTTGGTATCGCCCGGATGGCGGAACCGGATTTCCCGCTGCCGGTGCTCGGTCTGGTGCACGTCGAGAACACCATCCGCCAGCACCGTCCGATCACGTTCGACGAGCCGCTCGATCTCGCCGTCACCTCGAGCGAGGTCCGCGAACACCGCGCCGGTCGGCAGGTCGACATCATCGCCGAGGCCCGCTGCGACGACGAACTCGTCTGGCAATCGATTAGCACCTACCTGCGGCGCGAACACCGCCCCACGGGTCCGCGGCCGGCCCGTTCTCCGGACCCGCAAGCCACCGACGCCCGCGCGGTGCTGCGCATTCCGGCCGATGTAGGGCGGCGCTACGCGGCGGTGTCCGGCGACCGCAATCCGATCCATCTGTCCCGCGTCGGCGCGAGGGCGTTCGGCTTCCCCCGACCCATCGCGCACGGGATGTGGCTCGCGGCCCGCGCAGTGGCGACGTTGGAGGGGGCGGCTCCGACGGGAGCGGTGCGCTTTGAGGTCGGTTTCAAGGCACCGACGCCGGTGCCGGCGACGGTCGCCGTGCGCGAATCGCGGGCAGCCGAGGGCGGTTGGTACGTCGAGATGACGGCGCTGGCGACCGGTCGCCGTCACCTCGAGGCGACGATCGTCCCCGGCTGAGCAGGCTCTACTTGTTCTTCTTGGCCTTCTTCGGCTTATCCCGGGTCTCGCTGGCGTTCGGCACCGCCTGCGTCTCGTAGCGGGCCCACGCCTCGCGGGCGGCGACAGGCAGGTGCGGTTGCAGCTCGATCACTCCGTCGGACCGTTCGATCACCTCGACCTGCGCCCCGGGCTGATCGAGATGATGCGTGCGGCGAAGGACCGCCGGCAGCGCGATAGTTCCGCGGCCCTGGATGTTCACGAAGCCGTGTGACTGCGTCATGTCCAAACGGTAGCGCGCCAGAGCCGCTTTGCGGCAATCCGAAGCAGGTCGCTGATTGCGCGTAGCGACGAGTGGTTCCGTCGCCGGTGTCGACTGGTTCCCTGACCCGTTCGTGGACCCGGAAAACGCGGGGACCAGACCGCCACGGCGATACTAGGATGTCAAACTATGTCGTTCTCCGTCCGCCGTTCAGACTCTCCGCGCTCGGCTGAAGAACGGGCGGCGATCCTCGCCGCTCCCGGTTTCGGCCGCTACTTCACCGATCACATGGTGCGTATCGAGTTCCGTGACGGGGCGTGGGGCGAGGGCGTCGTGGAACCTTACGGTCCGTTGACCGTCGACCCGGCGTCGATGGCTCTGCACTACGGGCAGACGATCTTCGAGGGGCTGAAGGCGTACCGACAGCCCGACGGTGGTGTCGCGACCTTCCGACCGTTGGAGAATGCGCGGCGCTTCCAGCGCTCGGCTCAGCGGCTGGCGATGGCCGAGCTGCCCGAGCACCTGTTCGTCGAGTCGATCCGGTCGCTCGTGGACATCGACCGGGAATGGGTGGCGCGCGAATCGGACGACTCGCTCTACCTGCGCCCGTTCATGATCGCCTCAGAGGTCGGGCTGGGCGTGAAGCCGGCCAACGCGTACACGTTCCTGCTCATCGCCTCGCCGGCGGGCCCGTACTTCCCGCAGGGGGTCAAGCCGGTGTCGGTCTGGCTCTCGACCGAGTACACCCGCGCGGCACCGGGCGGGACCGGCGAGGCCAAGTGCGGCGGCAACTACGCCGCGTCACTGATCGCCCAGGCGTACGCCGCCGATCAGGGTTGCGACCAAGTCGTCTGGCTCGACGCGACCGAGCACCGCTGGGTGGAGGAGATGGGCGGCATGAACCTCTACTTCGTGTACGGCTCGGGTTCATCGGCCCGCATCCTCACGCCGGCACTGACGGGAACGCTCCTGCCCGGTGTCACCCGCGACTCGCTGCTCACGCTCGCCCACGACCTCGGCTACTCCACCGAGGAGGGCAAGATCTCCACCGACGAGTGGGCGGCCGGCAACGCGTCGGGCGAGCTCACCGAGGTCTTCGCCTGCGGGACGGCCGCCGTCATCACTCCGGTCGGGTCGGTGAAGCACGCGCACGGATCGTGGACGGTCGGCACCGGCGAGCCCGGACCCATCACGATGCAGCTGCGCGAAAAGCTGCTCGACCTGCAGACCGGTCGGGCGCCGGACGAGCACAACTGGATGCACCAACTCGTCAGCGCCTGAGACGCACGCCGAGACTTCCGCCGACGCGAGTGTCGGCTTGGCGCGCTCAGCCGACGCGTGCCGGGATGAGCTCGTCGGCGACGTCAAGGTCCCAGAACGGCCTGGCCGTCCGGCGTTGCGCGCCCAGTCGGACCGCCAGGGCGATCGCGCCGATGCAGCAGAGCAGTTGCAGCGCGATGAAGCCGCTCGGCACCTGCAGGGCGAGCAGGATGCCCGAGAGCACCGGGCCGACGGCGTTGGCCAACGTCGATGCGCCCGTCACCGCGGCCAGGGTACGTCCGGTCGCGCCCTCCGGTGCGACCGAGGCGGCGAGCGGGCTGAGCACCGGGGCCAGCATGGTCTCGCCGAACGAGATGCCGGCGTAGCCGAGCAGTACGGCCGATGCCCCGATGCCGCCGACCGCGAGCGGCGCGGCGATGACGAGCCAGCAGACGATCCAGATTCCGGCGCAGGCGGCCAGCAGGGTCGTCGGCTCGTGACGTCGGGTCAGCCGCACGACCGGCGCGGTCAGGATGGCGACCATGATCGCATTGAGGGCGACACCGGTGCCGAGCAGCGAAGGCTGGACGTGCGCGAAGCCGAGCGCGTAAGCCGGCAGCCCCGACTCGTACTGGGCATAGCAGGCCAACATGATCAGCACGGTGAGGGCGAGCAACCAGCGCACCGGCCGCCGGTGGAGCAGGGCTCGCAGACCGATCCCGTCCGGCTCGACGTCGGCTCGCACCGCGGTGGATCCGGTGCCGCGGCCGGCCGCGCAGACCGCGATCGCACTGGCCAGGGCCGTCGCCGCCGCGATGTAGTAGATCGGATGCGTACCGCTCGGCGAGCTCAGGTCGACCAGCAGGCCGCCGACGAATCCGCCGAGGGCCATGGCCAGGCTCAACCCGATGAATTGCCAGGCGAATACCTCGCGGGAGCGGTGTTCGGGTGTCCAGGCCAGGAGCAGTACGCCGATGGCCGGCTGGGTGACGGCCACGGCGGCCCCGGTGAAGGCGGCCGCGAGCCAGACGGCGGCGGCAGCCGACGTCAAGCCGAGCGCGAGCACTCCGATGGCCAGCGCGACGCGCGACAGCGAGGCTACGAGCACCGGGCTGCGGCCGTCGGCCAACCGCCCGGCGACCGGCGCCGCGAGCAATGAACCGAGTGCGAAGGCGGTGAAGGTCGCCGCCGCGACGAACCCGCCGAGGTGGCGCGTGCCGTCGATGTCGGCGTACAGGTAGGGCAGGATCGCACCCCAACCGGCCGAGGCCAGCGAGGAGCCGGCGATCAAAGCGACCAGCCTGGGCGGCGGCGCGGGTGGCCGTACCGCCGCGCGCCGTGTCGTCTGCTCCGACATCACGCACCTCCTCTCCGATCGTCTGCCTTGTCCCTTGCCGCACACTCTCGGGCTTCAACGCAGTCCTCAACTATTCTATTTCGAAGTTCGATATCAAACAAACCGGCTATGCTCGGCGACGTGTCGCCTCGCCGTCGCTCCACCCCGGCGCCGCTGCCGGATGACCCGGCGGCTACGGGGGTCACGCCGTGGGCCGACTACGAGCAGGCGGTCGCGCTCTACACGGCCGCCGGTGGGCAGGAGAGCGTGCAACGGGTGGTCACGGCGATCAGCCGGCTCGGCCGGCGGCTGGACGTCTTCTATCGGGATCAATTCGAGGAGTTGGGTCTCTCGCACGGCGAGTGGACGGTGCTCTCGACGCTGGCGCTCGACGGCCGAGGCGGGGGCGTGATGCCGTCTCGGCTGGCCGACATCTGCGGTGTGAGCCCGTCGACCATGACGCATCGGCTGGATCGCATGGTCGAGCGTGGCTTGGTGGCTCGCTCGGCCGACCCGGACAACCGGGCCCGCAGCCGAGTGGTTTTGGCCGACGCCGGGTGGGAACTGTTCCGGCGGGCCGTGCTCGACGCCGAGGTGGTGGAGTCACGCATCCTGTCGCCGCTGGACGCGCGCGAGCAGCGGCAGCTGGCCGCTTTGCTGGAGAAGGTGGTGGCGGGCCTCAAGCCGTCGTGATGACCGGCGCTAGTTCGTGGGCCAGCGCCGGAAGTTGACGTACGACCGGCTCGGCGTCGGGCCGCGCTGACCCTGGTAGCGCGAACCGTAAATGGCCGAGCCGTAGGGATGCTCGGCCGGACTCGACAGGCGGAACAAGCAGAGCTGGCCGATCTTCATGCCCGGCAGCAAGGTGATCGGTAGGTTGGCGACGTTCGACAGTTCTAGGGTGATGTGCCCGGAGAAACCGGGGTCGATGAACCCGGCCGTCGAGTGGGTCAGCAGGCCGAGTCGGCCCAGCGAGGACTTGCCCTCAAGCCGACCGGCCAGATCGTCGGGCAGGGTCACGACCTCCAAGGTCGAGCCGAGCACGAACTCGCCCGGGTGCAGCACGAACGGCTCGTCACCCTTCGGCTCGACCAGCGTCGTCAGATCATCCTGCTGTTGCGACGGGTCGATGTGCGTGTACTGCGAGTTGTTGAACACGCGGAAGTAGCGGTCGAGGCGCACGTCCACGCTCGACGGCTGCACCAGATCCGGGTCCCACGGGTCGAGCACGAGCCGGCCGGCATCGGCCTCGGCCCGAATGTCGCGGTCGGACAAGAGCATGCCGCGAAGGTTAGTGCGTGCGAGCCTCCCGTTCGACGCCGCCTCCGGCGGCCCCTGGTCGGGTAGCATGACCGGCGCGCCGCGGGTGTAGTTCAATGGCAGAACATCAGCTTCCCAAGCTGACAGTGCGAGTTCGATTCTCGTCACCCGCTCCCGACGAGGCCCGTGTTATCGGGCGCTGAGAGCGACGCACCCTCGACCGGTATGACGTTCCCTCTCGGTGTTACGAAGGACACCGAGAGGGTACAGCGCAGTCCCGGACCTACTTCGCCAGCCAGATCGAATCAAGAGTCAGCATGCCGTCGGAGAACGTCGACGC
>JAFAWL010000007.1 GCA_019241805.1 Actinomycetota bacterium | reverse complement strand
CGGTCCGTAGGTCGAACCCCAACCGAGGACGAGCACCCGGGCGCGCTCGCCGTTCGCGCCCCCGGGATCGTCGACGACGAGTGGGGCGAGACCGCGCGCGATGCCGTCGACCTTGGCCTGCCGGGTGCGGACCATGAAGTCGTGGTTGTCGGGCTCGTAGCTGATGTTGCCGGTCTTGTCGGCCTTCTCGATGCCGCCGACGCGATGTTCCAGTCCGGGAGTGCCGGGGATCGCCCACGGGCGGGCCAACGTCTCCGGGTCACGCAGATAGGGCAGGAAGTCCCCGTCCGGGCCGTTGGGTTCGGTGGCAAAAGGCACCTGCAGGTCGGGCAGTTCGTGCAGGCTCGGCACCCGCCACGGCTCGGAGCCGTTGGCCAGGTACCCGTCGGAGAGCAGGAATACCGGCGTGCGGTAGGTCAATGCGATCCGGGCGGCTTCCACGGCGGCGAAGAAGCAGTCGCCGGGCGACTGCGCCGCTACGACCGGCACCGGAGCTTCGCCGTTGCGTCCGTACATCGCCTGCAGCAGATCGGATTGTTCGGTCTTGGTCGGCAGGCCGGTCGACGGGCCGCCGCGTTGGATGTCGCAGATCACAAGCGGGATCTCGAGCGAGACGGCCAGTCCGATCGTTTCGGCCTTGAGCGCGATGCCTGGTCCGGAGGAGGTTGTGACGCCCAGCGCGCCACCGAAGGCGGCACCCAGCGCGGCCCCGATGCCGGCGATCTCGTCCTCGGCCTGGAAGGTCCGAACGCCGAAGCGCTTGTGCTTGGACAGCTCGTGCAGGATGTCCGAGGCGGGAGTGATCGGGTACGCGCCCAGGAACAGCGGAAGTTTGGCGCGCCGCGCCGCCGCGATCAGGCCGTAGGACAAGGCCAGGTTGCCCATGATGTTGCGATAGATGCCGGCCGCGAGTGCCGCGGGTTTGACCTCGTAGGAGATGGCGAACGACTCCGTCGTCTCGCCGTAATTCCAGCCCGCCTTGAACGCTGCGATGTTGGCCTCGGCGATCGCCGGCTTGTTCGCGAACTTCTTGCTCAGAAAGTCCAGCGTTCCCTCGGTCGGCCGCGAATACATCCAGGACAGCAGCCCGAGGGCAAACATGTTCTTGCTGCGCCCGGCGTCCTTCCGGGAAAGCTCGGTTGTCTCCAGGGCGTCCAACGTCAACTGGGTCAGGTCGATGGCATGCACCGTGAACTTGTCCAGGGTGCCGTCCTCGACCGGGTTCGACGACCACCCGATCCGGGCCAACGCCCGGGGTGTGAAGTCGTGCGTGTCGACGATCACCGTGCCGCCGTCGGCCAGGTCAGCCAGGTTCGCCTTCAACGCGGCCGGGTTCATCGCCACCAGCACGTCGGGACGGTCGCCCGAGGTCAGGATGTCGTGATCGGCGAAATGCAATTGGAACGACGAGACGCCCGCCAACGTGCCCGCTGGGGCGCGAATCTCGGCCGGGAAGGCCGGGAAGGTGAACAGGTCGTTGCCGAACGCGGCGGTCTCCTGCGTGAATCGATCACCGGTTAGTTGCATGCCGTCGCCGGAGTCGCCGGCGATCCTGATCACGACGCCTTCGACTTGCTCGACATTCTTCGCCATGACCTGCGGCCGCCTCCGGCTCCCGATTTTGGTCCCGTCATCCTCGACGGGCCGATTCGCGTCGCGGTCGTGCTGTGGCATCGGCCGTCCGAGGCGTCAATCCTACGTTTTTGTGACGAACATGTTTCCCGGCCGTGCGCGATATCTCAACCAAGACACGACGGATCTCGTCGCCTACCGATTGAGATGATTGGAGATCATCCGTAATAGCCAGGCACGAGGGCTTTGTCGCTTTAGCCGAGTCGCGGCAGCGAGCATCTGCCGAAGGCGTGTGCTTGCCGCTGCACACGATGATTTGCCCTTATCGGACACGCCATTCGGCGATCGAAGTACTCAGCGCCCGGCAGAGGCACGAGCCGTCGGCTCGCGCGCCGGGCCGTCCCATCGGTCCGGTTTGCGCTTCGAATTTCGTCGCTGCCGTGAGGAACCGTCGTTGGACAGGTAGAACACCACCGCAGGTTTCCGGGTCACCCGCCTTCCTGGGCGGTTCGCGGTGCAGGGGGTCAGATTGCATACCGACGCCGTACTTCCCGCTTTCGAGCTCGACTGCCGCGACTGGATCGTCGTCCGTCCGGAGGACATCGACGCGCGCCGCCCGAAGAACCTCGAGCTGCTGGTCGGCGAGGACGCCGGCCCGACCTTGGCCGTGCTGTCGACGGCGATCATCGACGACGATCGGCTGTCCAGCGTGACCGGAGTGCTCTCACTAGCCATGCTCGACGCCATGTCCCCGCCGGCCGTCCCGGTCGAACCCGACGGCGTCGCCGAGGAACTTCTCGATCTGGAGGGTGACCGTCGCTTGACCCGCTTCGTGCTGCGGGCGCCGGACAGTGATCTGGCCGTGTTGGCCGAATTCCGGGTCGACGGCGGCCGGACGGCTGAGGATCTCGGTCGGGGCGCGCCTGCCGACGGCACCGGCGAGGCCGCGCAGCGGGTCCAGGCGCTGATGCGCTCGTTTCGTTGGGCGGCCTGAGCATCCTTGTCTAGTTTTTAAGTAGAGATTGTCGGTCCGATAGGGCATACTGATCGGCATGGTTCCGACCGAGCACGGACGACCTGCCATCGGCGGGCTGCTTGACGTGTTCTGGTCGAGTCGGCGTGACTACGCCTACGACCAGGGCTGTCGGCGCGGCTGACCACCGCCGCACCCGCTGGTGCGGCTGACCACCGCGCCACCCGTTGGTGCGGCTGATCGCCCGCCGTCCGCCCCTGTCGTCCGGAGACCGAGACCCATGACCGCCGTACTCGGCG
>JAFAWL010000339.1 GCA_019241805.1 Actinomycetota bacterium | reverse complement strand
AGTGCGGCCTGTGGATGACAGCGGGGATCTCGGCACCGTGTGGAGCCGCACGATCGCGCGTTTCGACGACTCGGTACGACCGAACCAGCGGGCCTGGCTGGTACAGAGCCGCCTGATCGGCCTGGTCGAGGACACCGCCTTGATCGCGGCGCCGAACGAGTTCGTCAAGGACTACCTGGACAACCGCCTGCGTCCGGCGATCGCGACGGCGCTCGGCAGCGAACTGAGCCGAGACGTTCAGGTCGCGATCAGCGTCCAACGAACTGACGAGGGCGCCTCGGCCGGTGAATCCTCCCCGACCGACAACGGTGCGCTCCAGTACGACCTCGACGAGCGCGACGACGACCTCGACGAGCGCGACGCCGACCTCGACGACGAGCTGCCGGCCTCGATCGGCGGACCGTGGGCCCTGTCCAGTCGTGACGCGACGCTCTACCTCGACGGCCCCGCGGGCACGAATGTCGGACCGGTCGACAAGGACGCGCGCCTCAACCCGAAGTACACGTTCGACACGTTCGTCATCGGCGCGAGCAACCGCTTCACGCACGCGGCGACGGTCGCGGTCGCGGAGGCGCCGGCGCGCGCATACAACCCGCTGTTCATCTATGGCGATTCCGGCTTGGGCAAGACGCATCTTCTGCATGCGATGGGCCATTACGCGCAACGCTTGTTCCCGTCGCTGAAGGTGCGTTACGTCAGCAGCGAGGAATTCACCAACGACTTCATCAACTCGCTGCGTGATGACAAGATGCACGCCTTTCAGAGCCGGTATCGGTCGGTCGACCTTCTCTTGATCGACGACATCCAGTTCCTGGAACGGGCCGAGCGAACGCAGGAGGAGTTCTTCCACACCTTCAACACGCTGCACAACGCCAACAAGCAGATCGTGATCAGTTCAGACCGTTCACCGCGTCAACTCTCGACGCTGGAAGATCGGCTACGTACTCGGTTCGAGTGGGGCCTGATCACCGATGTCCAGGCGCCCGATCTCGAGACACGGATAGCCATCCTGCGCAAGAAGGCTCAGCAGGAGGGTATGGATCCGCCGCCTGAGGTCATGGAGTTCATCGCCAGCAAGATTCAGAGCAACATCCGCGAACTCGAGGGTGCGCTCATCCGCGTGATGGCTTTTGCCAGCTTGAACAAGCAGGTCGTGGAGATGAAGCTCGCCGAGGCGGTGCTGAAGGACCTCATCAGCGACTACGACGCGCCGGAGATCACCGCGGCGACGATCATGACCGTCGCCGCGGAGTTCTTCTCCGTCAGCGTCGATGATCTTGTCGGGCAGTCGCGTAGCCGCGTCTTGGTCCAGGCCCGGCAGATTGCGATGTACCTGTGTCGTGAACTGACCGACCTGTCGTTGCCCAAGATCGGCGAGCTGTTCGGCGGCCGGGACCACACGACGGTCATGCACGCCGACCGGAAGATCCGCGGGCTGATGGCCGAGCGGATGAGCGTCTATAACCAGATCACCGAGATGACCAGCCGCATCAAACAGCGGTCGCGGACGTGAGGCTCGAGTCTCCTCGCTCGACAGCGCTGTCCCCCGCCGACGTCGACCGGCCGGTCACACGTGTGGAACGAAATGTGGATGATCAAGCCGACCATGGGGACGGACCGGGATGCCCAACCCGCATCCACCGTTCGGCCGGCGGCTCACGCGCAATCGCCCCGGCGGCATCCACAACCCCATCTCTTGTCGGACGGGGGGTAGATGCTGTTTTCCCCACGATCCACAGATGCGATGACGACAGACGTATCTCGTTACTTCAGAATGGCGAACAACAAGAGCACACAGGCCGGTGGACGGTGGGGACAGTCCCGGACCACCCCACCGGGCCGAGGCTGCACATGAGGCCCCGCCGAGGAGACGCCGCACGATGAGGAGACCGACATGAAGTTCCGGGTGGAGCGCGACGCGCTGGCGGACGCGGTTGCGTGGGCCGCCCGGAGTCTGGCCAGTCGCCCCACCGTCCCGGTGCTGGCCGGTCTGCTGCTCGATGTCGATGACGAGTCGTTGTCCATCTCGGGATTCGACCTCGAGGCCTCGACCCGGATCACCCTCGAGGTCGCGGCGGGGGCGACCGGTCAGGCGCTGGTGTCCGGTCGGCTGCTGGCCGACATCAGTCGCGCGCTGCCCCCGCATCCGGTCGATGTCGCGCTGGACGGTGCTCGACTGACGATCGCCTGCGGATCGGCCCGGTTCACGTTGCCGACCATGCCGGTCGAGGACTACCCGCGCTTACCCGACATGCCGACCACCGCCGGCACCGTCGATGGCAACGCCTTCGCGACCGCGGTTGCCCAGGCCGCGGTGGCGGCCGGTCGTGATGACACCCTGCCGATGCTCACGGGTGTCCGCCTGGAGATCGACGGTGAGCGACTCACGCTCGCGGCTACCGACCGCTACCGGTTGGCGGTTCGAGAGCTGAGCTGGACCCCGAGTTCATCGGCCGCCGCCGAGGCGCAGGTACTCGTCCCGGCGCGAACGCTGGCCGACGCCGCCAAGTCGTTGGCCAACGCGGAGCAGTTGACGATCTCGCTGTCGGCCTCGACCGCGGCCGGCGCCGGTGAGGGGATCATCGGCTTCTCCGCGGCCGGCCGTCGGGCCACCACCCGGCTGCTCGATGCCCAGTTCCCGCCGTATCGCACTCTGCTGCCCTCCGAGTGGGCGTCCTCGGCCGAGATCGCGATCGCACCGTTCGTCGAGGCGGTCAAGCGGGTGGCCCTGCTGGCCGACCGGGGGACGCCGGT
>JAFAWL010000134.1 GCA_019241805.1 Actinomycetota bacterium | reverse complement strand
CTCCCTCGATAAGGTGAACCTGTGGCGGAAGTAGAACGAGTTGCTCCCATACTGCCGGCTGAGGACGTGGAACGCTCCCTGGCGTTCTACGCCAGCCTTGGTTTTCAGACGCGGATTTACCGCCGCAGCCATCAATACGGCTTTGCGACGTGGGGCGATGTGGAGATCCACGTGGGAGGTGTCCCGTCCGGTCTCACCCGAACCCCCGTGACCATCTACCTTTTCGTCGCTGACGCCGACCTACTCGCGCAACGGTGGCGGGCGACGGGAGCGCAAGTGCACGCGCCCGAGGACACTGAGTGGGGCCAGCGCGAGGGCGTCATCGTCGATCCCGACGGCAACACCATCCGCTTCGGCTCACCGATATCCCGCTGATCGCCGGCCAATCGCCCGGACCTTGGCGACAGTCAACTGCCGCAAGCGAGGGCCGAGCGGTTACGAGCCACTCGAATCTCTGCGGCGTTCCGATCTAAATGGTCGGCGAACCGGCTCCGGGTATGCCGGAGCTTGCCGTGAGTGTCCGCGCCGTCGGGAGCCGCTGCGACCCATGCCCGGGGCGAACCGAACGGTGGGCGAAATTTCATACGACCCAAGGCGTCCGTGCGCCGCAACGCCGTATGACGCACCCAACCAGGCCCCGTTAGCCTGCTATCGGCTTGCTGCGCCGTGCCGCCCGGTGCGTACTGCCGCTTCTCGGACCCGATCTTGGTCTTCGTCGATGACCTTGGCTGGTGCGTCTTCGACTCCGACGAGTTTCGTGAGGAGGTCTTCATCGTCGGCGATGTTCAGTGCCTCCGCGATCCGTCGAGTACCTCGCTTTGCGCGTCGAGTTTAGCCTGCAAAGCGGTGCCGTCTCGGTTTTGCGTGTTTTGAATGATGAAAACCATCAGGAAGGTAACGATAGTCGTGCCGGTATTGATCACGAGCTGATAGGTGTTGTTGCCGAGCCCGACGAATGCTCCACCGACGAACCAAACGGCTACGACGAAGCAGGAGGCAAGGATGGCCGGGAAGGATCCGAGCCACCCGGTGATGTCACTAACGGCCCGAGTCAAGTGTGTGCTGCGGTCGATCGGTTGCGCCTGGGGCCTCTCGCGCTTCATGAATGCCTCCGGTTCTCGTGTGGGGGGCCCGATTCCGAAGTATCTGGCCGCGGTCCGACCCACTGCCCCAGGAGATTCGGGTCCGTCCTGGCAGATCCGTGTCAGAAGAATGCCGTGACCTCGAACAATGATCGTGATCCGATATTTCCCAGCGGGCAACGGTGACTAACGCCGTAATCGTTTGCATCCGGGCTGCAGCCGCTGATGGGCGACGTGTGTCGGTCAACCACCGGACCCCCCGTCCAGTAGGAGAATCATATTAGGGCAGCTCGACTCCGGTTAAGGCGTTTGGACGTGATAGTGGATGTGCCGCCCGGCATCGCCGCGGCTCCAAGAGGACGCCAGCGGCGTGAGACCGATAGCCAAACCTGTACCAGCGAGGAGGGCCAGGGCGATGAGCAGCGCCCGCTTGGTCCGGCGACGATTCTTGACCGCCGCGGAACCGCTGTCGCGCAACTCGCTGCCGATGCCGATCACGGTGTCACGCACATGCCCGAGCACGTGCACCGATGTGACGACGATCCATACGATGAAGCTCGCCTGATGGGTGGTAATTAACCAGTCCTGCGCCGCCGACCCACGGCCGACCAGAATCAGCGCGATGCCACTGGCCAGGACGACGAGGCTGGACAAGATGACCAGCGGCCCGAGGACCCGCAGGACCGGGTGAGGCGGTCCGCGACGGACGTACGGGTCGGCGCGAGCGTAATAGCGAATGAACCGGTAGCCGGTGGCTCCGATCTTGAGCAGAATTGGACCGACCAGAAGCACGCCGACGAAAACATGCAAGGTCAGGTAGGGCCGCACTTGCGGGATGGTCCAGCCCTCAATCGCAAGCAACACGAATAGCACAGCGCCGGTGACGGCGGTGAGTCGGCTGTTGCCTTCGACTCCCGCATCCGTCATAGCAATAGTCTCCGGCCCGACCCTCTGCACTGCCTCTCGGCCCGCGAACCGCAGCAGCAGACCATCACGGCCCGACGGGATCGGGATAATCGTCCGATCCCGTCCCGTGCAGCGTCAGCGGTCGTGCACCGTGATGCGATAGAGGACGTGGCGACGCAGCGGATGACCGGCCGGCACGCGCGGATGGTCGAAATCGTCGGCCGGGTCACGGTGCATGCCGATCCGCTGCATGACCCGTTCGGAGGGGGTGTTCTGCACCGACGTCATGGCGACTACCTCGTCGAGCCCGGCGGGCCCGAAGGCGAAGTCCAGGGCCGAACGTGCCGACCGGCTGGCCAGTCCCCGCCCCCACGCGTTCGGGACGAGTCGCCAGCCGATCTCCAC
>JAFAWL010000344.1 GCA_019241805.1 Actinomycetota bacterium | reverse complement strand
TGATGTGCACTGACTTCCGATAACGCCGTCCGTCCAAAAATGGACTGTCCTTCGGCGCCAGCCACGAGGGTCTTCACTTCTCGGTCCCACGGCCACAGCGGGCATGCAAGAAGGGCGGCCTACGCCATACACCAGTGTACGCACCCGCGGCGAAGACGCCAAAACGCCGCAGCCGTCGCCCGAGCGACGGTGGGCGAGGCCCGAATGCCGGTCAGGCGGCTCGAGCCGACGGCTGCACCCCGCGGGCCCGAAGCTCCGCGACCCCGCCGTCCGGCGCGGTCAACACCCAGGGGCCGTCGTCCAGGATCGCAACCGTGTGCTCCCAGTGCGCGGCCAGCGAACCGTCGACGGTGACCACGGTCCAGCCGTCGGTCAGTTCCCGGGTCGCCGGCGAGCCCATCGTCACCATCGGCTCGATGGCGACCGCCATGCCCGGCTCCAGGCGCGGGCCGCGACCGGGCTTGCCGTGGTTGAGGATGTGGGGATCCATATGCATGGCCGAGCCGATGCCGTGGCCGCCATAGCCGGTGACGATGCCGTAGTCGCCCGAACCGCGGATCGAGCGCTCGACCGCGTGCGAGATGTTGGACAACCGGCCGCCGGACCGGACCGCGGCGATGCCGTCCCACAGCGATGTGCGGCAGGCCGCCGACAAGGCGGCCGCGGCGGGATCGACCGGACCGATCTCGGCGGTGATCGCGGCGTCCCCGTGCCAACCCTCGACGATGGCACCGAAGTCCAGAGAGATCAGATCACCGGTGCCGAGCACGTCGGCCGTCGACGGGATGCCGTGCACAACCCGGTCGTTGACCGAGGCGCAGATGACGGCCGGGTAGCCGTGATAGCCGAGGAAGGACGACGACGCCCCGGCGTCGGCGAGCACTCGCCGGGCGATCGCATCCAGATCGGCCGTCGTGACGCCGGGCGCGCACGCGGCCTGCATCTCGGCCAGGCCCCGCGCGACGACCAGACCGGCCTCTCGCATGAGAGCTATCTCGTCGAGCGACTTGAGCTCGATCGAGGCGTGCCGCCGGTTCACGGCCGACCGGACGGCATGCTCATTCGTCTACGGCGGCCGCGTCCGGGCTCGCCGTGAACGCCTCGATCGTGGCGATCGCTCGCTCGGTGACGTCTTCGACGGGCCCGAGCGCATCGAGCTGCGTCAGCTGATTCCGCGAGCGATAGAACTCGGTCAGCGGAGCCGTCTGGAGGGTGTACACATCCAGACGGTGCCGAACGGTCTCGGGATAATCGTCGTCACGGTGATA
The DNA here is from genome assembly GCA_019241805.1 of Actinomycetota bacterium. Classification (GTDB taxonomy): domain Bacteria; phylum Actinomycetota; class Actinomycetes; order Mycobacteriales; family Jatrophihabitantaceae; genus JAFAWL01. The sequence goes on along the minus strand of JAFAWL010000344.1, from coordinate 733 downwards.
GAGCTGGCCACCGCACTTGTCGCAGATCTCGGGCACGCTCGGCGGGTCGAACTCCACATGCCAGATGTGGCCGCACTTTCCGCAGATACGCCGTCCGGACAGCCGCCGCACGACCTCGTCGTTGTCGACGTCGAGCTCCACGACGACGTCGAGCTGCGTTCCCAGGTCACCGAGGATCGAGTCGAGTTCGTAGGCCTGCGAGACGTTGCGCGGAAAGCCGTCGAGCAGGAATCCGCCGGCCGCGTCGGGTTCGCCGAGGCGGCTACGCACCATCGCATTCGTGACCTCGTCCGGCACCAGGTCGCCCGCGTCCATGAACTTCTTCGCGAGCTTGCCCAACTCCGTCCCCCCGGAGACGTTCGACCGAAAGATGTCTCCGGTCGAAATCTTCGGGATATCGAAGTGGGCCGCAACGAACTCGGCCTGGGTTCCCTTACCCGCACCCGGCGGACCGACAAGGATCAATCTCACTAAGCGTTGCCTCCTGGCGTGGCGGACGGTCTGAGCGGCGGTCGACGCCCTACCTGAGGAAACCTTCGTAGTTGCGCTGCATCAGCTGGCTCTCGATCTGCTTCACCGTCTCCAGGCCGACACCCACGATGATCAGTACGGCGGTGCCACCGAACGGGAAGTTCTGCAGAGCCTGCCCGCCGCCCACGATCCCGATGAGCAGGTTGGGCAGGATCGAGATGATGCCCAGGTAGAGCGCGCCGGGAAGCGTGATGCGGCTGAG
>JAFAWL010000175.1 GCA_019241805.1 Actinomycetota bacterium | reverse complement strand
CCGGCCGCGCGGCGCTGGCGGGGATGGCGGCCCAGGAGATCGTGCACTACCGGGTGCTCACCGACCGGCTGGGTTCACTGGGCGTGGATCCCGAACTCGCCATGGCGCCGTTCGTCGCTGCCCTGGACCGCTTTCACGCGCGGACGGAACCCTCGAGCTGGCTCGAGGGTCTGGTGAAGGCGTTCGTGGGCGACGGTCTGGCGGCCGATTTCTACCGCGAGGTGGCCGAGTTCGTGGATCCGGCGACCCGGCAGGTGATCCAGTTCGCGCTGGCCGACACCGGTGGTGCGGTGTTCGCCGTTCGCGAGGTCCGGGCCGCCGTCGCGGCCAATCCCGCCCTTGCCGGTCGCCTCGCCTTGTGGGGCCGCCGCCTGGTGGGCGAGGCTCTCAGTCAGACCCAACACGTTCTGGCGGAACGGGACGCGTTGACCGAGCTGTTCGTGCAGGGCACCGGCGACCTGGCGGCGGTCGGCGCATTCGTGACCCGTATCACTGATCGGCACACTCGTCGGATGGCCGAACTCGGCCTGAACGACTGAGCTGGGAGCCGCTCAGGTAGTCGAGAAGCCGACCCGGCGGATGTCGGCCTGCGCGATCTCGACGTAGGCGACCAGGTTGGCCGGCACGATGATCTTGCGGCCGCGGTCGTCGGTGAGCGAGAGCGAACCGTCGACGCTCTTGAGCGCCGCCGTGACCAGGGCCTCGACCTCGTCAGGGGTCTGCGAGCTCTCGACCACGATCTCGCGCGGCGTGTGCAGCACGCCGATCTTGACCTCCACGGGGTCCTCCTGCATCGTGCGCGGCGATGTTGCCGCATCGGTTGAACGGATGCGTTCACGCTAGCCGAGCCGCATTCGCCCCGCTCACAGGTGCGCTACGGGCGAACGCGGCTAGCCGTCATTCCGCCTGGACCGTCTCCGCGGCGGCGTGCAGCGGGAACGCCGAGATCCCGCGCCAGAGCAGTGCTTCGATGAGCCCGACGGCTTCGTGTTTGGGAACCGGACGCGATCCGTCCAGCCACCACCGAGCGGCGACCTGACCGGCGCCGCTAAGCGCCACCGAAAGCAACTCGGCCCGCGCCTGGTCGAGGCCGGTGTCGGCCGCGATCGTCTCGGCGACCGCCTGCACCGTGGTCTCGGCGACCCGGGCCAGACGCTCACGCACAGCCGGCTCGTTGCCCAGGTCGGTTTCGAAGATCAGCCGGAAGGCAGCTTCGTCGCCGCCCTCCCCGCCGTCCATGAAGTCGAAATAGGCGGACAGCACGCCGTGCACGCGCTCTCGGTTGTCCTCGGTCCGCGACAAGGCCTCGCTCACCGCGGCCTGCAACGATTCGGCCTGAAGGTCCAACAGAGCCAGGTAGAGCTCGAGCTTGCCCGGAAAGTGTTGGTAGAGCACGGGCTTGGACACCCCGGCACGTTCGGCGATGTCGTCCATGGCCGCCGCGTGATACCCCTGAGCCACGAACACCTCCTGGGCGGCGGCCAGCAGTTGCTTGCGGCGGGCGGATCGTGGCAACCGGGCGCCGCGCGACAGCTCGGCAGCGTCAGCAGCCATCGGCGCTCCTTCCCGATCCGTGGGTATGGTCCGTTGTGCCCAGGAATCCTACTTGCGGGTAGCGGTGACCGTCGGAACCGCGTTACGGGCGCTGTCGTCCAGCGCGCCGACGTAAAGATCACCGAACTTGGTCACCCGGTCCAGCACCTGCGGGGCGGTGAATGGCTCCGGTCCGTCGGCGGCGACCTCGGCCCAGGTCAGCGGGGTCGACACGCTCGGCTGCGATCGCGCGCGCAGCGAGTAAGGGGCGACCGTGGTCTTAGCCGGATTGTTCTGACTCCAATCGACCAGCACCTTCCCGCAACGCAGCGACTTGGTCATCCGCGAGACGACCAGGTCGGGGTGGACGCGTTCCAGTCGCTCAGCCACCTCGTGCGCGTAGTTCGAGGTGGCCTCGGGACCGTCGACCTCTACCGGCGCGCTGACCTGAATGCCCTTCGAACCTGACGTCTTGACCACCGGCCGTAGCCCGTCGTGCTCCAGGACGTCATGCAACAGCGCGGCCACTCGGGCGCATTCGACCAGGGCCGCCGGCTTGCCCGGGTCGAGGTCGAAGACGACGATGTCGACCTCCGGACGATGCGCGCGCCCTTGCACCCGCCACTGCGGTACGTGCAATTCCAGGGCGGCGAGATTGGCCAGCCACACCAGCGTCGCCAATTCCTCGACCACGACGTAGTCGATCGTCTCGCGATCCTTGGTCGAACCGGGCACCGGTAGGGACACCGTCCGCACCCAATCGGGGGTGCCTCGCGCCGCGTTCTTCTCGAAGAAGAAGGGGGCGTCGACACCATTGGGATAGCGCTTCACCGTCAGCGGGCGGTCGGCGAGGTGCGGCAGC
>JAFAWL010000369.1 GCA_019241805.1 Actinomycetota bacterium | reverse complement strand
GAGACCTCAAGCAGGTCGGCGCCGGAGGCCAGCCGGCCGGCGAACAGCGCAGCTCCCCACGCATCGAGATAGATCTCGCGTGCGAGATCGGCATCGAGCCGCTCTAGGCGCCTGGCCGCCTTCAGGAGCAATGGTGGCGCGGCCCTTCCCATGCTCGAGGCAAACGCGATCCCGCCGCGGAGCAGGTCTACCTGCGCCATCTGCAACTCCTCTAGCGCTCCCGCCTCGGCCGCCGCCACCAGCCCGCTCGCCGCGTCGAACTCGCCGGCCTGCAAGCTGACTTGGGCCGCCGTGAGCGCGCGACGCATCCGCTCCGCGGGCTCGGCGGACAGCGCGACCGAGCGCTCCAGAAATGCCGCCGCGGCGGCCAGGCCCCCGCGCGCCTGGGCCCGATCAGCCGAGCGCTCGAGCTCGGCAGCGATCTGCTCATCAGGCCCCGCTGCTGCCGCACCGAGATGCCACGCGCGTCGGTCCGGGTCGGCCGCGCCATCGGTGGCCTCGGCCAGCGCCAAATGGGCCGCCCGGCGTTCCGCCGCCGCCGCCGAGCGGTATACCGCCGAGCGCACCAGCGGATGGTGGAAGGCGACCCGCTCACGGATCATCAGCAGGCCCTGCGTTTGCGCCTCTTCGCCGGCCGCCGGCCCGAGCCCCAGACGCCCGGCCGCACGCCAGAGGAGCAACGGATCGCCGACCGGCTCCGCCGCCGCGATCAGCAGCAGTCGCCGAGCGTCATTCGACAGGGCGTCGATACGACTAATTAAGCTCCCCTCGATCCTGCCTTCAAGCGATCGCGCCCCGGGCAAGCGGAAGCCACCGGCCAGATCCGCCGCGGATCGTCCCCGCGGCAGCTCGAGCAAGGCCAGCGGATTCCCGTGCGCCTCGGCGAGAACCCGGTCGGCAATCCTCTCATCAAACCTCCCGGCGATGACGGACGCCAACAGGGTTCGAGCATCCGCATCGCGAAGTCCCTCGACCACCATCTCCGGAAGGCCCTGGAACTCGCCGCCCGGCTCCCGCGCCGCGAACAGCATCACCGTCGACTCCGCCAGCAGCCTGCGCGCGACGAAGGTCAAGGCCTGAGCACTCGCTCGGTCCAGCCACTGCGCATCGTCCACAACGCACAGGACCGGCCGTTCCCTGGCCACCTCCGAGACCAGGCTCAGCACAGCCAGTGCAACCAGAAACCGGTCCGGCGCAGGTCCGATGCTCAGCCCGAACACCGTCTTGAGCGCGTTATGTTGGGGCACTGGAAGCCGGTCAAGTCGCCCGAGCACCGGGGCGCAGAACTGATGCAACGCCGCGAACGGCAGCTCCATTTCCGACTCCACCCCGACCGCTCGTACGACCCGCATATCCGGCGCCGAGTCGATCGCATACTCCAACAGCGCCGTCTTGCCGATGCCCGCTTCGCCGCGCAGCACCACTACGGCGCTTCGTCCAGCGCGCGCGCCAGTGAGCAGTCCATCCAGCACCGCGCATTCGTCTCGCCGACCAAGCAATTCAGACTCCCCGGAGCTGACGGAATCGCCGACAGGCCGAACAATCCTAGAACCCGACCGCCTCTAGATGAACCTCCTCTTGACGAAAGGACGAGCCGTGGCAGTCGTCAGCGTCGGCACCTTCGTGCTCCCTGACGTGCGCCACCCACCGTCCTGTCCAGCTGGCCCATGCCGGCGTCAGCCGTCTCGGGCTGGATCGAGTCGGAATGAGCCCGCGTAGTCAGGGATCCAGCACGCGGATCGCATTGGTGATGCCAATGACGCCGAACAGGTTGGCCACGTCCTCATACGCGGCAGCGCTCTCGAACTGAGAGCCGACCGTCCCTCTGAGCGTGACCCAGCCGTCCTCGACCTTCACGTCGATCAGCTCCCCCGGAGCTTCGGTGTCCCAGGCGATGGCCTGTAGCGCCATCCCTCGCAGCTCGGCGTCTGAGCGCTGGGCGGCGTCGAGGAGGCGCACCGAGAGCTCGTCGTGGAGGTCGCGAATGCCGTCGATCTCGCGAGCATCCCTCACCGCCGCCCGGCGTTGGGTGAAGCTCCCGACGGTTCCGCGCAGCGTGATTGCGTCTTCGTCGACGGCGACCGCGATCTCTTCTGGATGCGGGATGCGTGGATCCATGCGTAGCGCATCCAGGATTGCCGCTTGGGTACTGACTGTGGCGGACATGGCGCCGCTCCTCTCGAAATTGGGTTCATGGGCACCTTGAAATCAGCCGGCCCGTGGTCCCGATAACGATCGCGTCGACGGCCATACAAGCGGGTTACCGGCGGTGGGCCAGCTATGGGCTGCCGGGCAGCCGCAGCGGTTCGTCTGCGGCAATCGGCACCATGACCTTCAGCCGGTTGTGCACACAGCTGACCTCGCCGACACCGAGCGCAGTCCGCTCAGCACGGTATCGGGCGCTCGGTAGCTCTACGAGTCCGCTCAAGGTCACGGTGCTGTCGCGCGCCTTGACGTCGATGTCCGTCGCGTTCAGTTCGTCGTCGTCGGTCAGCGCCGCGAGCACTGCCGCCTGCGTGTCGGCGTCGCTCCGTGCGTCGATGCCCATCGGTCGGATCGCCAAGCGGTCCTCCACGGTCTGAACGCCGATCACGCGACCCGCGGTACGCGCAGCCTCCATCTTCTGAACGACGGTTCCGACCGTACCGCGCAGGATCACGGCGCTGTCGATCGCCTCGACTGCGATCTCATCGGCGTGAACTCGGTGATTGTCGGCCAACGCCTGCATAACGGCATTCTCAAGGCTGTGATTTGACACTGGGGTACTCCTCTCACACTGACGGTTCGCCTACTGGGACGTGCAGACGCCCTTAAGAGCGATCTGGATCGCCATGGGCGTCCGCACAAGATCCCAGCCACACCGAGCCATACGCAATCGTTCTTGGATGCCGGTAGTCGTGGCCGTAGCCTGGCCATCGCTTGACGCGCTTTCGCT
>JAFAWL010000065.1 GCA_019241805.1 Actinomycetota bacterium | reverse complement strand
GGAGGGCGGTGCTCTATCCCCTGAGCTACGGGGGCCACACAGGTGTGTTCAACCCAGTGCGCCAAACCCAGCCAGCCTAGCAGCGGCGAAGGAGCGATCCCGCCTCGATAACTCAGCGCCGGGTCAGTTAGCCGGCGCCGGCAGTGGGCTGGCGCCGAGCTGGCGCAGGAGCTGCTCCATCGAGATGATCTCGCCGGATTGCGCGCTCTGCATGCTGGAGGCCAACTGGCGCACGTACTGCTTCGACGCGTGCGACGCGGCGTACTGCTCCATCGGCAGGCCGCCCTGGTGGTGGTGAATCATCAGTTGGAGGAAGAACACATCGAGCTCGGTTCCAGACAGGGTTTCGAGCTTGGTCATCTGGGCCGGTGTGGCCATGCCCGGCATGAGCCCGTCCGACTCCAGATGGTCATGACCCGCCATCCAGCTCATGGGCGCATGCGAACTCTCCCGATCAAGGCCCCAGGCGTCGAGCCACCCTTGCATCTGACCGAGCTGGAACTGCTGGCCGGTCTCGATGTCGGTGGCCAACAGCTTGATCGCCGGATTGGCCGTGTGGTCACGGGTGTAGCCGGCCATCACGATTGCTTGCTGGTGATGTGTCGACATGTCCCGGGCGAAGCCCGCGTCGACGGACGAGTCCGACACCGTCGAGTGGCTGTCGGCGCCGTGCAGGAACCAACCACCGGCGGCGGCCACCACGAGCAGCGCCAGCACGATCACGACGCTCAATGCCACCCGGAGTCCGCGCCCGGATCCGGCTACCGACGCGTGATCGTCCGCGGCGCCCGCGCCCGGCGGAACGGTTGCCGTGGGCGCGCTGAAGTCGGACTCGGTTTCCGGCATGGCGCTCAGCTCGCCGGCTCCCAGAGCGGGTTGCCGAACGTGCTCGGGTGCGCCTTGAAGGTGGGTTGAGAGCAGGTCGCCCCGTATTCCGGCGTTGTCTTGGGGTTGTAGCGCAGTGCCTTGATGAACTGGGCGATCCGTGGGTCGGCGGGTGAGTCGACGAACAACTGATAACCCCACGACTGCAGCGAAATATTGGATTTGAGGTCGGGATACGGGCTCATCGCCATCCGGTCGATGCCGGTCACGTACTTCGACAATGTGTTCACGTCGGCGGTGTCGAGGCCCTGCTTATAGGTGATCCAGACCGCGCCGTGCTCGAGCATGTGCACCGCGTTCTCGTTCGCGATCGGCTCGGCGTACACGGTGCCGGTGCAGTCGGCCCAATACTGACTGTGGTTCCCGCCGACCGGGGGAGTGGCGTCATACGTGATGGCGCCCTGCACGTGGTTGCGGTTGGGCTCCTGCTTGAAGCTCACGCCGCTGATGGCCATGGCGCACTTGTTCTGGTTGAGGTAGCTGTCCTTATTGCTGCCGGTCATGGCCTGGCAAGCCGGACCGCCTTTGCGCGTGCTGATCGCGTAGGCGACGATGCCGGCCGCGAACACGACGATCACTACCGCAATCGCGATCAGTCCCCACGGCCGTTGTTTCTGGTTGACGATCGACTTGCCGCTCTTCTTCGCCGGCGGTCGGGGTGTGCCGGCCGGGCGCGGCGCGGCCTTCGTCGTTGCCGCGGTGGAGCCGGGTTTCGCCGACGGCTTCTGTGCGGCCGCCTTGGCCAGCGCCGCCTTCTTGGCCGGTGACATCGGCTTGCCGCCGCGGGATGACGACGAAGAGGGGCGCTGTGCCATCAAGAAGCCTTCGTGTGTGATCGAGGTCGAGAACCGCACAAGTGTAGGTGTCGAGGCTGGGGGCCTCGCCAGCAATGACGATCGACGAGCCGGGCGAGTTCATCCGGGCCGGGCGTGCTCTCAGCTTGCTCCGGTGTCGGAACTCGCGTGGGTCTCGCCATTAAGATTGGCCGGTGACTCCTGCCGAACTGCGCCGTGCCGTCGTGGCCACCGTGGCCGCGTCCGTGGCCGACGGTGAGTTCGCCGGGAATGCCCCCGACGACGTCGTGCTGGAACGTCCGAAGAGCCGGAATCACGGCGATTATGCAACCAATATCGCGATGCGCCTGGCCAGGGCCGCGGGTAAACCGCCACGCGAAATCGCCGATCTGCTCGCGGCGCGACTGTCGAGCGTTCGGGGCGTCGCCGCGGTCGAGGTCGCCGGTCCCGGATTCCTCAACATCACGCTCGACACGGGCTCGCTCGGCGCCCTGGCCCGCCACGTCGTCGATGCCGGTGAGCAGTACGGCCGGGGCGAGGCCTACGCCGGTCGGCAGATCAACCTGGAATTCGTCTCGGCGAACCCGACGGGCCCCGTGCACCTCGGCGGCACGCGATGGGCTGCGGTCGGTGACGCGTTGGCCCGCGTCCTGCAGGCCCAGGGCGCGACCGTCGTGCGTGAGTACTACTTCAACGACCACGGCGCCCAGATCGATCGATTCGCCCGGTCGCTGTTGGCCCGGGCCCAGGGCCGCGCGGTGCCCGAAGACGGTTATGCCGGCGAATACATCGACGAGATCGCCCGACGAGTGCTGGCCGATCACCCGGGCGTACTCGACCGGTCGGCCGACCAGGCTCAAGAGGTGTTCCGCGCCGAAGGCGTCGCGCTGATGTTCGACGAGGTCAAGCGGGAGTTGCA
>JAFAWL010000063.1 GCA_019241805.1 Actinomycetota bacterium | reverse complement strand
GCGGCTGTTCGCCGAGCGCACCTTCAGCGGCGGCATCCTCGCCGTCATGATGTGGGCCTTCGGCCTGTTCGGCATCTACTTCTTCACCTCGCTCTACCTGCAGAACGTCCTGCGCTTCTCCCCCACCGAGGCGGGCAGCGCGTTCGTGCCGATGGCGCTGCTCATGGCAGTAGGCGCGGTGGTGTCGGAGCGGGTCGCACGTCGAGTCGGACCGCACCGAATCGTGGGGCTGGCCATGCTGCTCATGGCGATCGGTATCGCCACCGTCAGCCTGCTCGGCCGCGACGCGTCCTACCTCGAACTCATGCCGAGCTTCGCGGTGATCGGCATCGGCGGCGGACTGTCGGTGACGCTTACCTCGATGGTGCTCGACTCGATGCCGAGCGAGCAGGCTGGTGTTGCTTCAGGCATCTTCAACGCCTCGCGCGAGGTGGCCGGCCTGCTCGGCATCACGGTCATCGGCGCGATCCTCACCGCCCGACAAAGCGCGGTCTTGCGCGCCGGTCACGACGCGATCGACTCGTTCCTCACCGGCTACCGCACCGGCATCGTCGTCGCGGCCGCACTGGTCGCGGCCGGCGGACTGGCCGCGTTCCTTGCGCTGCGCGGTGCCCAGCCGCGGACGGCCGCGGTCGAGGCGGACGAAGAGGAACGGACGCCCGAGTTCGAACTGGCCGGCTAAAGCTACGAACGACCGCGGTCCGTGTCCTCACCGCAGAGGGCACGGACCGCGTCGTGGCGACTGCTGTTCAGCCAGCGGTGCCGGCGGACTTCAGGTTCTCGCAGGCGGTGACGACGCGAGCGGCCATGCCCTGCTCGGCCAGTTTGAGGTACGAGCGTGGGTCGTACGCCGACTTGCTGCCGACCTCGCCGTCGACCTTGAGCACCCCGTCGTAGTTCGTGAACATGTGACCGACGATCTCGCGGGTGAAGGCGTACTGCGTATCTGTGTCGACGTTCATCTTGACCACGCCGTAGGACAGTGCCTCATGGATGTCTTCCAGATCTGAACCCGAACCGCCGTGGAAGACGAGCTCGAACGGCTTGTCGACGCCGACCTTCTCGCCCACGGCCTGCTGAATGTCCTTGAGCACGGACGGGCGCAGCTTGACGTTGCCCGGCTTGTAGACGCCGTGCACGTTGCCGAAGGTCGCCGCCAGCAGATAGCGGCCCTTCTCGCCGGTGCCGAGCGCCTCGGCCGTCTTCAACGCGTCGCCCGGTGTCGTGTAGAGCTTCTCGTTCATCTCGCCGACGACACCGTCCTCCTCTCCACCGACGACGCCGATCTCGAGCTCGAGGACGATGCGCGCCTTACTCGTCTTCTCCAGCAGCTCCGCCGCGATTTCGAGATTTTCTTCCAGCGGAACGGCCGAGCCGTCCCACATGTGCGACTGGAACAGCGGCGCCCTGCCCGCGTCGACCCGTTCCTGCGACAACGCGATGAGCGGACGGACGTAGTTGTCGAGCTTCTCCTTCTGGCAGTGATCGGTGTGCAGCGCAATGTTGATCGAGTACTTCTCCGCGACCACGTGCGCGAACTCGGCCAGCGCGACCGCGCCCGTCACCATCTGTTTGACCTTCGTCCCCGACGCGAACTCGGCGCCGCCGGTAGACACTTGAATGATTCCGTCGCTGCCGGCCTCGGCGAAGCCGCGCAGCGCGGCGTTGACCGTCTCCGACGACGTCACGTTGATCGCCGGATAGGCGAAGCCGCCGGCCTTGGCACGGTCGAGCATGTCGGCGTAGATCTCGGGCGTGGCGATGGGCATCGATCTCTCCCGGCTCGGTCTTCTCGCGGTTGGGTCGTGTCGCGGTCGGGCCCACGGCTATCGGGCCGTCGTCGGAAGTATCTCGCAGGTGGGCCCCGGCGCGCCGGGCGGAGTACGCCGGCGGCGTAATCGCTCGACAGACGGCCGGGTCCGGTGATCGGCTGATCGACGTGCGCATCCTCGTCGTCGGCGGCGGAGTCTTCGTCGGCCGGGCCGTCGTGGGCGAGGCCAGGAGCGCCGGACACGACGTGATCATCTTCAACCGGGGCCGGTCCGGGCCCGCGCCGGAGGGCGTCGAGCAGGTCTTGGGCGATCGGACGGTACCCGCCGACGTGCGGCAGCTGTCCGGTCTCGAGGTCGACCTGGTCGTCGACACGTGCGGCTACGTTCCGGCTGATGTCGGGCTGATGCTCGACGTTCTCGAACCCACCGCGGCGCACTACTGCTTCGTTTCGACCGTCAACGTCTTCCGGTTCTGGCCCGAGCGCATCGATTACCAGGCGGCCGGTGTGTACGCCGGTGGCCCCGATGCCACCCGCGAGGACGTGCCGGGCGAGATCGCCGACGGCGGTGCCTACGGGTGGCTGAAGAGCGGGTGCGAATCGGCCGTCTTGCGGCGCTTCGGCGGTGAGCGGTCATCGATCCTGCGGGCCGGCTGCATCGTCGGGCCCGACGATTCCGCGGTCGGGCGGTTGCCGTGGTGGATCGATCGCGTCGCTCGCGGCGGCGACGTGCTCGTGCCGGGTCGTCCGGACGATCCGATGTCGTTGATCGACGCACGCGATTTGGCCCGGTTCGCGCTAACTCGTCGCGCCGGAGTCTTCGAAACCCCGGGCCCGGCCGGCCGTGACACGATCGGGGAGCTGATGGGCTCGGCCCGCGAGGTGACCGGATCGGACGCGCGATTCATTTACGTCGACAGCGACTGGCTGGTCGCGCGACCGGTGGCGCCGTGGACACAACTGCCGTTGTGGGCGCCGGGAGCGCCCGGAGTGTTTCGTCCCGACCCGGGAGCGGCCGAGGCGGCCGGCCTGCGCTGGCGCCCGTTGAGTGAGACGGTGACGCAGACCTGGGCCTGGCAACGCGCGCTCGCCGGCGGATGGCAGCCGACCGCGGCCACCCCGGGCCTGGATCCCCTCGTCGAGCACCAGCTACTCGCCGAGTGGGCCGCGTAACCCGCGTGTGAGTTCGTCGTCGTGCCGCGCTCCGGTACCACGCGCGGGCGGCCGTCGCGGAACCGGGCCCGGCGGAGCCACGTGCAGATGCTGAGAGCGACACAGAGAGATCAGAGCCGGCTTGCCTAGACTTTCGCGTGTGTCGGCTGACCATGTCCTCGCCAACCCGATAAGCCCGGACCATCTGATCAGCTCGTTCGGAGTGGTCGGTATCGGGCTGATTTTGTTCGCCGAGTGCGGGCTATTGATCGGCTTCTTCCTTCCCGGTGACACGCTGCTACTGGCGGCCGGGATCGGCATCGCGACGGGCCTGTTCCATCTATCGCTCACCGGTGCCCTGATCGTGGCGCCGGTCGGTGCATTCCTCGGCAATCTGCTCGGCTACGCCATCGGCTACCGGGTCGGCCCGCGAGTGTTCGACCGGCCCGATTCGCGACTGTTCAGTCCCGGATTCGTCAGTCGATCCGAGGCGTTCTTCGATCGCTTCGGTTCCTGGACGGTGCTCCTGGGGCGCTTCGTTCCGATCGTGCGCACAGTGGCTACGGTAATGGCCGGCGTGGCCAAGATGTCGTTTCTTCGCTACGCGATTTACTCATTGGTCGGCGCGGTGATCTGGGCCGACGGGGTACTGCTGCTCGGTCACCAGCTCGGGAAAATCAAGTTCGTGCAGCACAACAAGGGTTATCTCGACTACATCATCGTGCTGGCCGTCATCGTTTCGCTGGCGCCGACCGCCATCCACTATGTCCGGGCCCGGCGTACGCCCCGCTCGCCGCGTCCGGTGCCGGCCGAGCAGTTCGACGATCGCTGAGGCGAACCGTGGCGAAGGACGAATCCGCGTCTATTTGGTCTGCAGCGACTGACAGCGCTCTTTGACACTGTTACTCATTTGTACGTGGAAACCGAAGAACGACAGGTTCGTGTCGCACTTCTTGACCTTGTCCTCGATTTGGGCTCGCTGTGTCCACACCCACACGCCGAGGGCAACGACGACCACGAGCACGATGATGCGTCCCACAATCGCCTTGACGATCAGGCCGATGATCAGGCCGATCACCACGACCCCGATGATGACGCCGATCGAGGTGTTCTTCACTGCGTTGTCGTCGAACGCACCGATCATCATCCGACGATAACCGCCTGTCACCGTCACCGACGGCAACGCACGGGCGCGTCGCAG
>JAFAWL010000242.1 GCA_019241805.1 Actinomycetota bacterium | reverse complement strand
GGCCGGTCCGGTCGAGGTGCGCGGCTACGCGTTCGCAGGTGGAGAGCGGCACATCTCGCGGGTCGACGTCTCGAGCGACGGCGGGGCGAGCTGGTCGCAGGCTGAGCTGCTCGAGGACCTTGGACCGTGGGCCTGGCGACAATGGGTGATGACCGTTGACCTCGCGCCCGGAGAGCACGAGATCCTCGTACGCGCTTGGGATTCTTCGGCAGCCACTCAGCCGGAGGAGAACGCGACGCTGTGGAACCCCAAGGGCTATGTCAACAACGCGCGCCCGCACGTCCGCGTGCGGGCGACTGCAGCTTGAGCCGCGCCTTTCGCGACCGAGGCCTCGCGGAGAACCACCTGTACCTGTCGCTCGACGACGGCCCGTGGAACTGAATAACTGCTCTGGCTTCTAGCTCGTCGGTGAGCGCGCTGAGCCTGACCTCGACTGGCAGCGCGCACACCTAGTCCGGCGTTCGCAGCCCAAGATGGATGATCGCCCGACGGCCTGCCCGCGGGCTCCTATTGCCTCGCAATGGCCGTCGGAGCTCGACCGCGCTTGGCGCTTGAGGTGGATGTCCCAGTCACCCACGGGTTGGTGAGCTGCACGATCGAGCGACAGCGGTAGCTGCTCGCCACGGCCGGATCGCCACCCACGTAAGTCGCGTCCGGATCGGGGTACGGGCAGAGTGGCCTCGTGACCGACGCTCCGTTGATCGTTCCGCTTGCCGGCAGCGTTTGGGGCACTTGGCCTTTCTCCACCCAGTCGACCACGCTCTGCATCGGGTCGGTCGGCGCGACGCTCCCCGCCCCCGGGGTACCACAGTGCGATACCCCCGGCGCCAGGAAGTAGCGCGCGAACTTCTCGGTCGCGTTCACGCCACCCATCGCGTGGAGGACCTGGTTGTAGTAGTTGATGCTGTCGCCAGTGAAGATCAGCTGGTCGGCAAGCCCCTGCCAGATCACCAGCTTGCCGCCGGCGTCCCTGAACGCGCTGAGATCGGGGTTGTCGGCGTCGAGCGCGTAGCTGTAAAGCGACGTCGACGTCTTGATGTCCTGGAAGTACTGAGGTGCGGTCTCACTTTGCCACTGCCACGTCTGGTCGCGGTGGACCCAGTTCCTGAGCCAGTCGACCGGGACGTAGAAAGGCACAGGTTCCTGAGGTCCGATCCCGTTGTTGGGCCCCACCGTCCCGCCGAGCGTCGCTCCGGGTATGGATCCCATGTCGGTCCCGGGCTCGAGGCCGAGCCACACCCGCTGCCCGTGCAGCAGATCGGACTGAAGCCCTGAATCGGTCGGGCCCTGCCAGATCTCCTCGACCACCTTCGCATCGGTTGTTGTGAACGTGCCGCACGGCGTCGAGGTGCCGATCAGGCTCTTCAGGATCGCCAGGACGTCGCAGGTCCGCGGATCGAACACGCCGTCGATTTGCCCGTCCTGATCGGGACAGTGCGAAGCCAGCGCGTTGTTCACCGCCGCCTCCTTGCACGGCGGGAGATTGTCGCCGTTCCATTGCATCACGAGTTCCGGCCACAGCTCGGACGGAATGAACTTCGTCCAGTCCAGCGCCGGCGCTCCGGCGAGGATGCCGTTGAAGTCCGTCGGGTACTTCTGCGCCTCGGACAACCCTTGCCGGCCGCCCGTGGAGCATCCGTTCCAGAACGAGAACTTCGGCTCGAGACCGTAGTAGGCGTCGATCACGGCCTTGGACTCGACCGCGTCGAAGTGCAGCGAAAGGTAGCCGAAGTCGTTCACCCGATTCCAGTTGATGCCATCCGAGCCGTCTGTCGAACCCAGCGGATCGATCACCCACTCCGAGCTGAGCGGGTCCTCCTGATGGCCCGTATCGGTCGTGGATGCGGCGTATCCGGCGGCCAGCTGATCGGTGGGCGGCGAGGCCGTGCCGGCATAGACCCCACCGCCCTCGGCCATGAAGCTGCCATTCCAGTTGTTGTCGGGCAGCGTCAGGAAGATGTTGGTGTCGCCGGGCAGACCGCGGTCGTCGGAGGTGTCCGTCACAGTGATCGAGACGCTGCAATAGGCCGGCAGGCCGTTGGCTGCCGGCTCGTCTGCCGCGCTCGTCACGTGACCGCCGTCAGGCAATGACAGGCTCATCAGCGTCGCACACGGCTCGACCGGCGTCCTCGCCGTCTGCATGCCGGCATCGCCGAAAGCTCCTGGCGCCGCCAGCACCACGTACCCGCCGGTCACCGCCGTCACGACCGCGGCGAGCCCGACCAGCCGCAACCGTCGCCGCCCTGACCCCTGCCGCCTGCACGACATCGCAACCTCCCTTTGTCACCGGTACGGCGCGTCCCGCACGCAGTATCCCGGCGCTAGATAGGACATCCGACTGACGTACGTCACCGTAGCGTTCTCGCGCGCGGCGTGTCAAGCGGGAACCGGAGGCGCCCCCGACGTGTTTTCGGCATGCCTGGCAGGCAGACCTGCGGCGCCGCCGAACTGGATGCTCCAGCCGGCGCAGCGGACTATCCAGTTACGCGCGCGCGAGCGCGCGTTACGCGCGCTCGCGCGCGTGAGGGAGGATCGGCGACACCCATCTCGCCGGGGGCGCTCGGTCGCACCCTGGATGCTCAGGCTCCCGAGCGCTCAGCCTCGGCGTCCTGCGCGCACCGCCTCCATCGGCAGGCGCCGCGAGCATGCTGTTCCGACTCTTCAACTCCGGTATCGGCCGGCCGCAAACCGCACAGTTGCTTGACGACCGTCCGCAGATAGTTTTATACTCGCGCGGCGCGAAGCGCATACGAGAGAGAAGAGCTGAGGGAGACCAATCGAGGTCAGACGGCGAGTCTGTCCATAACTGGCTCTGCTGCCGGACGCTACGCCGGTCCGGTGAGAGAACCGAGCGATGCCATCAGGCGGGTTTCGGGGTGAGAACCTCGCCCTGTAAGGTCGCGCCGGTTCACCCTGCCGGTTGCCAGGCCTCCTTCTCGACCGAACGATCGCCTCTGTACAACCGCTGGGAAAGGACATCTATGGCGACGACACAGATCCATGAGTCACCCGCAGTCTCGCGGGCCGACACCGGGCCGCGGCACTGGATCGTGGCGGATCCGGTACCGGTTGGGCTGGCGCTTTTTGCCTTTGCGCTGGCACTG
>JAFAWL010000201.1 GCA_019241805.1 Actinomycetota bacterium | reverse complement strand
TGGTCGACAGCGGCACCCCGCCACCCTTGGTCTTGATGGCGAAGCCGGAGCTGTCGACGATATTGAATTGCCCGCTGTTCTGGTTGAGCAGCAGCGTGCCGTTCTCGAGCGGAACAACGCGGACGCCGATGAGCGGCTTGGCCTCCGAGGCGGTGACATCCTCCGGCGCGTTGACCAGCGTATAGGCGTCCTTCAGCCGGACCGTGGCCTTACCGTTGGCGAGGTTGACGCCGAGCGGTGAACCGCCGTTGTCCTGAAGGAAGACGGTGCCGTGCACCAGATCGAACGCGCGCGAGTGGCTCGGCTTGACAAGGACCGACGCCAGCGCGACGGCGGTAACCACCGCCGCCAGAACGGCCAGTAACGCAGCAGCCTGCGGCCGGCTGAGGCTTGTGCGGGGGCGATCGCCGAGACCCGGCCGGAATCTCGCCGAACCGCTCCACGGTCGGCTCACGCCACTCCTCTCGGCGACTCGACGTGCGGTTGATGCTCGTCCCATGCTATCTGACGAGAACCTAACGCCATGTTACGAGTTCGTCAGCCTGAATGTCGCGTCGATGAAGGCTTCGCACGCGGCCATACTCGGCAGTAACCCCCTGTTTTCGGCTTCGCCGAGCGACGGGGCCGCCCGATCCTTATCCGAGAGCACCAATTCGACTCCGGCCGGCCACGGCAGGTCCAGGTCGCGGTCGAGCGGGTCAATCCCAAACTCTCGTGACGGGTTGTAGCCAGTTGAACACAAATAGGTGACCACTGTGTTGGCCTCTAGCGCGACGAAGGCATGCCCGAGACCTTCGGAGAGGAACACGGCCCGTCGATCCACCGCGTCCAGGCGCACGACGTCGTGACGACCGAATGTGGGCGAGCCGGTCCGGATGTCAACGACGAAGTCAAGGGCCGCCCCGGCCGGGCAATACACGTACTTGGCCTGGCCCGGGGGTACGGCCGCGAAATGGACGCCGCGGACCACGCCCGGCCGCGAGATCGACTGGTTGGCCTGACGCAGCTCTAGCCGGCGACCCGTGCTCTGTTCGAACACGTCGGCCTTGAACCACTCGAGGAACGCGCCCCGATCGTCGGGAAACGTCTGCGGGACGAACTCCCAGCTGCCCGCGACCGCGAGTTCTCGCACCTCCACGAACGGCGAGGCTACCAATGACGGGCCGCCGACCGTTTCGGTGGTGTGTGGCGTATCGAACTCCGGGGCAGCTAGGCCGTCCTTAATCGCCCGTGACAAACTTGTCGCACCGGACACCCCGGCGATGCCGTCGCTAGACCGCCACACCTCGCGGGCGACGATCAGCCATCAGACAGTGACGTCGATTGTGGGGAAGTCATGGAGTTCGACCCGACCAGTGACGTGTTCCGTGTTCACGAGGGCGGCAAGTTAGTCGTCAGCAGCACGATCGCCCTCGCCGACCGTGAGTCGCTTTCGCTCGCCTACACCCCGGGCGTGGCCGAGGTGTGCCAGGTCATCGCGGATGATCCGGCCCAGGCGCGCCGTTACACCTGGGCCGGACGACTGGTCGCCGTGGTGAGCGACGGCACGGCCGTACTCGGACTCGGTGACATCGGGCCGAGCGCGGCCATGCCGGTGATGGAAGGTAAGTGTGCGCTGTTCCGGGAGTTCGCCGGGGTGAACGCGGTCCCGATCGTGCTCGACACGACTGACGTCGAGGAGATCATCGAGACGGTCGTGCGAATCGCACCGTCGTTCGGCGGCATCAACCTGGAAGACATCTCCGGACCGCGCTGCTTCGAGATCGAGGACCGGCTGCGTGAGCTGTTGCCGATCCCGGTGTTCCACGACGACCAGCACGGCACGGCTGTCGTCGCGCTCGCGGCGCTCCGCAATGCCGCCAAGATCACCGGTCGCACCCTCGATCAGCTGCGTGTCGTCGTCTCCGGCGCCGGTGCGGCCGGGGTGGCCTGCACGAAGATCCTCCTTGCCGCCGGCATCGGTGACATCGCGGTCGCCGACTCGCGCGGCTTGCTACACACCGACCGGACGGATCTCACCCCTGTCAAGCGTCAACTGGCCGAGACGACGAACCGTTCGGGCATCTCGGGTTCGATGGCGGATGCCATGCGCGGCGCCGATGTCTTCCTCGGAGTCAGCGCGGGACAGGTCTCCGAGGACGTCGTGGCCTCGATGGCGTCCTCGGCGATCGTGTTCGCGCTCGCCAACCCCACCCCGGAGGTGCCGGTCGACATTGCCCGCCGGCATGCCGCGGTCGTGGCCACCGGTC
>JAFAWL010000137.1 GCA_019241805.1 Actinomycetota bacterium | reverse complement strand
CGACTCGACGTCGAGGCGTTGCGCCCGGTTCGCGATCGCCTGCTCGAACCCGATGGGTTGCGCGCGGCGTTCTCGGCGCTACTTACGGATCCGGAACCGGCACAGCTCATCGATGTGGTGGTCGAGCGCTGTGCCGAGCGCCTCTCGGATCCCGATCCCGAGGTGGCGCTGGCCGCGCGCGCAACGACGACAGCCGCGGCCGACTTTCCCGGTGACGTGGGCGCGGTGGTCGCCCTCCTGCTCAATCCGGTCGCTCTGGACCCCGGCGAGTCCATCTTTCTGGCTGCTGGCAACGTCCACGCCTACCTGCGCGGAATCGGCATCGAGATCATGGCCAACAGCGACAACGTCTTGCGCTGCGGCCTGACCCCGAAACACGTCGACGTCGACGAGCTGCTCGAGATCACCGACTTCGTGCCGCTGGAGGACCCGGTGTTCGCGCCGCAGGTCGAAGGCAAGATCACGACCCTGGCGCCAGGGGTAGCCGACTTCGCCCTCCAGGTCGCGACGCCCGAGGGGGCTGTCGTGCCGATCGTCGGTCGCGGCCCGCGGATCGTGCTCGCCGGCCCCGGCGGCGTAGAGGTTCGCAGCGGCGGGTCGTCGCTCGCGCTGGGCGCCGGGCAGGCGGTGTTCGTGCCGGCGTCTTGCGAGGTCATCGAAATCAGCGGACACGGCCGGGCGTTCATTGCCGGGGTTGGTCGGAAAACCTGACACGATCGTGGTAAGTTAGCCACGATGACGGCCACGACCGGGAGCGCGACCCGGAGTTTGACGATCCAGCAGGCGGCGACGGCCACCGGTTGGTCGCAGCGGATGCTTCGTTATCTGGAGCAGGCCGGTCTCGTCCCGACCCTGCGCAGTCCGGGTGGTCATCGCCTGTACGGACCTCGCCAGATCGAGCGGCTGCAGCGGCTGCGCGATCTGCTCGAAGCCCACGGCATCGGGATCACCGACATCGCGTTCGAGCTGCGAATGCGTACCGATGCCGAACTCGCCCACGCCGTCGACGAGTGGTTCGGGGCGATCCACCGCATCGCGGCCCCACCCGAGGCATCGCTCTACCGACGCCTGACCACCGAGGTTCATCGAGATCAAGGAGTTCCCGTGAGCAGCACCCTGACCCCCGACACCGCCGGCAGCGTGAGCGATTTCAAGGTCGCCGACCTGTCGCTGGCCGCCTTCGGTCGCAAGGAGATCCAGCTGGCCGAGCATGAGATGCCCGGCCTCATGTCGTTGCGTCGCGAGTTCGGCGACAGCAAACCGTTGGCCGGTAAGAAGGTTGCGGGCTCGCTACACATGACGGTGCAGACCGCCGTACTGATCGAGACGCTCGTGGCCCTGGGCGCGGATGTCCGGTGGGTGAGCTGCAACATCTTCTCCACCCAGGACCACGCCGCGGCCGCCATCGTCGTCGGCCCCGAGGGCACACCGGAGAACCCGCGAGGCTGCTCGGTCTACGCTTGGAAGGGCGAGACGCTCGAGGAGTACTGGTGGTGCACCGAACAGATGCTCACCTGGCCCGACGGCAGCGGCCCGGACTCGATCGTCGACGACGGCGGCGACGCCACGTTGCTCATCCACATGGGCGTCGAGTTCGAGGCGGCCGGCGCCGTGCCCCAGCCGGACGAGAACGACGCCGAGGAGTACCGAGTGATCCTCGAACTGTTGCGTCGCTCGGTGGCCGAACAGCCGGGCAAGTACACACGGCTGGCCGCCGCGATCAAGGGCGTCAGCGAGGAGACGACGACCGGCGTCCACCGGCTTTACGAGTTCGCCAAGGCCGGCACGTTGCTCTTTCCAGCCATCAATGTCAACGACTCGGTCACCAAGAGCAAGTTCGACAACAAGTACGGTTGCCGCCACTCGCTGATCGACGGCATCAACCGAGGAACCGACGTCATGATCGGCGGCAAGGTCGCGCTCGTCTGCGGCTACGGCGACGTCGGCAAGGGCTGTGTCGAGTCCCTTCGCGGTCAGGGCGCTCGCGTGCTCGTCACGGAGATCGACCCGATCTGCGCGTTGCAGGCCGCGATGGACGGGGTCCAGGTCGTGACCCTCGAAGACGTGGTCGACAAGGTGGACATCTTCGTCACCGCGACCGGGAACAAGGACATCATCATGGCCAGTCACATGGCCCGGATGAAGCACCAGGCGATCGTCGGCAACATCGGCCACTTCGACAACGAGATCGACATGGCCGGCCTGGCCAAGGTCGACGGCATCGTCAAGAACGAGGTCAAGCCCCAGGTGCACGAGTGGGTGTTCCCGGCCACGGCCGAGCGCCCGGCGCACTCGATCATCGTGCTGTCCGAAGGTCGGCTGCTGAATCTCGGCAACGCCACCGGCCACCCGAGCTTCGTCATGTCCGCCTCGTTCGCCAACCAGACGATCGCCCAGATCGACCTGCACAAGAACTCGCACCTCTACTCCGAGGGGGCGCCCGCGGTGCACGTGCTGCCCAAGCATCTCGACGAGAAGGTCGCCCGCCTGCACCTGGAGGCGGTCGGGGCGAACCTGACCACGCTGACCAAGTCGCAGGCCGAGTACATCGGCGTCGATGTCGCCGGCCCGTACAAGCCGGAGATGTACCGCTACTGAGCACCCTGAACAACTCGTCACGGTGGGCACCCGACACGGGTGCCCGCCGTGCTCGTTTCGTGGGTGTCCTCCGGCTCCCCCCGGCAGCGGTCGGTGAATGAGCGAGAGCAGGACGCTACTGTCACGATTTCCTGAGAGAGTTCGCACCCCCGGTGTGTCAAGGGATGTCACGATGTCTGCATGAAGCCGCGCGTACTGGTCGTCGACGATGACTCCGCCCTGGCCGAGATGCTCGGGATCGTTCTGCGCACCGACGGATTCGAACCATTCTTCGTCGCCGACGGCGGCCGAGCTCTGCAAGCCTTTCGCGACACGAAGCCGGACGTCGTGTTGCTCGACCTGATGTTGCCGGGATTGTCCGGCATCGACGTCTGCCGCCTGGTGCGGGCTGAGAGCGGCACACCGATCATCATGCTGACGGCCAAGAGCGACACCGTCGACGTCGTGCTCGGCTTGGAGTCGGGCGCCGACGATTACGTCGTCAAGCCCTTCAAACCCAAGGAACTTGTCGCCCGGATGCGCGCGCGCCTGCGCCACCACGAAGACATCGTGGCCGAAACACTCTCGATCGGGCCGCCGGAATCGGCCGTCTACATCGACGTGCCGGCCCATCAGGTGACCCGTGAGGGCGAGCAGATCTCGCTGACGCCGCTCGAATTCGACCTGCTCGTCGCCCTGGCCCGCAAACCTCGCCAGGTGTTCACGCGGGAGGTGCTGCTGGAGCAGGTCTGGGGCTACCGGCACGCCGCCGACACCCGGCTGGTGAACGTGCACGTGCAGCGGCTGCGCTCGAAGGTCGAGCGCGACCCGGAACGCCCC
>JAFAWL010000015.1 GCA_019241805.1 Actinomycetota bacterium | reverse complement strand
TTGTCCGGTGCGGTACCGACGATCGTGACCGCGCCGACGGCGTCTTTGCTCGTCACGCCCGGAACCGAGGCGATCGGGCCGCCGCTGCCGGCGCTCGCGCCGACACCGATTGACATCGAGGCCGTGACGGTTTGCAGCGTCACGCCGGCCGGCGCGGCCGCGCGCAGCTGGGGCATCAGCTGCCACCATTGCACGTCGGATGCCATGACCTGCCTCAGCTGGCCCTCGATGGTCTTCGAAGCGGATTGTGCTTTGACGAGCGGCGCGTACTTCGTCTGCTCGTGCTGAAGTGAAGTCATCTGCTGCTGAGCGTTCGTCAGCCCGTCCTGGGCCGACCCCGTGTTCGAGCGGGCATAGACGTACCAGCACGCGGTAAGCACGACCGCACCGGCGACGACGCCGCCGATAGCGATTCGCAGCTTTTTTCCGCGTCGAGCTTCGGTGACCTCTTGAGGCAGCAGATTCGCCGCGATCGGCAGAAGCCGCAGCGGGTCGTACTGCACCGGGGCTGCGAGCTCGGGCTGGGGAGCTACCGTGGCGGTCATGCCGCAGCCGCCAGCGTGAGGCCGATCGAGATCGTGGCCGAGGACCGGAACATGTTGAGCTGGTTGTGCTTGCCCCGTCGACGCGACTCCCTCAACCGCATCAAGGGATCGGCGATGTACACCTCGACTCCCAACTCCCGGTACAGCGTGTCGACGAGACCGGGCAGCAGAGCGCTTCCGCCGCACAAGCCGAGGCTGGCCACGCGAGCCTCGGGATCGGACGCTTGCAGATATACGAACGAACTGCGGATCTCACTGATGAGCGGGCGCAGCGCCTCGCGCATCACCTCGGCGGCCCGCAGATCCTCGATCGGGAGCAAGCCGTATCGGCACTTGAAATCCTCGGCTTCGGCGGCCGAGATGCTGAGCCGGCTGGCGATCATCTCCGTGATGTCCGTGCCACCGCGGGGAATCGTACGGACGATCTTCGGCTCACCATCGACGTGCACGATCACGGTCGTCGCGTGGGCGCCGATGTCGGCGACCGCCTCGACGTGCGCGGTGAGCCGCGCGGCCGCGCGCAGCACCGCGAACGAGGCCAGATCGACACGCGTCACTCGCAGTCCGGCACGCTCGACAGTGCGAACCGTCGTGAGCACGTTCTCCTTGGGCGCGGCGATCAGGAGACCTCGGACCTGCTCCGCGCCTTTCGTGCGCTCCAGCGGGTAGAAGTCCAACAGTGCCTTCTCGACCGGCAGCGGTAGCACATCCCGCACCTGGAAGGGCAGTGACTGCCGCAACTCGCGATCAGGCAGGTTGGGCATCGTCATCTCGCGAACGACGATTTGGTGGCTGGTCACACCGACGACGACGTCCTTCGACTTGAACTTGTGGGCTTCCCACACCTGACGGATCGCCGCGGTGACTGCCTTCTCGTCATTGATGACGCCGCCTTCGACAGCCCCGACCGGCAACGGTGCCTGACCGAAGTTGGTGACGACCGGGTTCTCTTTGCCCCGGGTGGTTTCGACGGCCCGGATCGACGTCGAACCGATGTCGACGCCGGTGAGCGTGATGGACCCCATGTCTGTCTCCTTGATACTTCCGGGTCAGGTGGAGCGGGTGAGTAGATGCCCGTACCAGTGCGACACGGGTGTGGTGACGAACAGGGCAAGTACGGCGCCGGCGAGCATGAACGGTCCGAACGGGATCGCAGATTTGCCGGTGGCGCGCCGGGCGGCGATCAACGCGGTGCCGACTGTGCCGCCGATCAGGAAACCGGCGAAGGTGCCGACGAGCACCGAACTCCAGCTGACCCAACCGAGGTAGAGGCCGAGCAGGCCGGCCAGCTTCACATCCCCCAGTCCGATGCCACCCGGATAGGCGAAGAACAGCGCGGTATAGATGAAAAGCAGCCCGGCCATGGCGACAAGGCCGCGTACGGCTGACTCCCAATTGCCGTCAGCGGCGCCCGCCGGCATCAAGAGCAGCACGCCGACGACGTAGGACGGAAGGACGATCGAATCCGGCAGGCGTTGCACGTCAAAGTCGATCATTGCCAGCGCCACGGCGATGGCGGCGAGGTAGAGGTAGGCAGGCAGTTCGACGCTCACGCCGAAACGCCAGGTAATCGCGAGGAACAAGACGGCCGTGCTCGCCTCGACCAGCGGGTAGCGAGCGCTGATCGGCGATCGGCAGTCCCGGCAGCGGCCGCGCAGGATCAACCAGCTCGCCACCGGGATGTTGTGCCACGGTCGGATCGTCCGCTCGCAACGCGGGCAATGGGACGCCGGCGAGATCAGCGACTCGTCACGAGGAACGCGGTAGATGACCACGTTCAGGAAGGAGCCTATGGCGAGACCGAGTAGGCCTACAGCGACGTAGAGCAGCAGGGTGGGGGACACGGGTCACCAGCACTTCGTACTCTGGGTCGCGACGCTGCCGCCGGTGGTGCTGGTGTAGCAGTAGAACACGCCGTTGCTGCCGTGGGTGGTCTCGATCTGATAGCCGGTCGCGAGCGCGTTGTAGCGCATGGCGGTACCGGTCGAGAGCGCGACGCTGGAGGTGCAATCGCTGCTGGCGTATTGGAAGTACACGTTCCTGCTCGTGGTCGTCGTCGTATCGATCGACGACGGGTAAACGCCGTTGTTGTCGCCGAAGCACTGCTCCAATACCGACACGGCATTGCGGGCGTCGTTGGCAGCCGACTTGTTCTCGGCTCCATGGCGATAGTTCAGGTACAGCGGGATTGCGATGGCGATGAGCACGCCGATGATGACGACCACGACGAGCAGCTCAATGAGGGTGAAACCCTCGTCGGTGCCTTGGCGGGCGGCAAGCTTGATCATCATCGTCTCTCTCGCGAGTAGGTCTGCGTTCGCTGAACCGGATTCGGTGGGCGGGCAATGCTGCCCGCCCACCGAACCCTTGACTTGATCTGCGGTAGATCAGCAGGTCGCTGCGTACGCGGTGCCCGCGGCGGACTTCGTCTGCACCGAGCCGCCGGCGGCGCTCGCGTAGCAGTAGAAGACGCCGTTGCTGCCGTGGGTGGTGTAGATGAGGTAATTCGCGGTGTTCGTGGTCACGTCCGGGAAGTACGTAATCGTGGTTCCGGACGACAACTTGATCGCGCCGGTGCTGCAGCCGGTCATCGCTCCCGCGCCGGTCACGGCCGACGGGTACACGTTGCTGTTGTCGGTGTAGCACTGCTCCAGGGTCGAGATCGCACCCCGCAGGTCCGAAGCGGCCGACTTGTTCTCGGCGCCCTTGCGGTAGTTCAGGTACAGCGGGATGGCGATAGCGATCAGCACGCCGATGATTACC
Organism: Actinomycetota bacterium; assembly: GCA_019241805.1. GTDB lineage: Bacteria > Actinomycetota > Actinomycetes > Mycobacteriales > Jatrophihabitantaceae > JAFAWL01. The sequence continues at coordinate 1,701 of JAFAWL010000015.1, read as the reverse complement.
ACGACCACGAGCAACTCGATCAAGGTGAATCCAATGTCGTTATTCCTGCGGCGGCCGGCCCTGTCGACTATGGAAGCCATCAGCAAACCTCTCCCCACGCACGCCATCTGGGACCTATCGTCCTTGTTATCGGACGTCCGGCTGCAAAGTTGAATCCAACGCCAAGGTTACGGACGTCAGTGCCGGATAATTCGCATAGAAGGGCAGACCGGCATCGGACTTGCGTTCGCCCTTCGTTACGCACGCTGATGTCCAGTGACCACCGCGCACGCCAAAGCTCCGCGCCGCGAGAGATCATTGACGAGAGTGCCTGCGCGGTGCAGTGGCGTCGCAGGCATGTTCACGCCGTATCCGACTCGGCCGGATATACGAGCCGCACGAGCGCGAAGGCTACGCGGTGGTCGAGCTGTGAGCACTCGGGGGATTGCCACAGCCCGACCCCGGCAGTCACGCAGCGTAAACACTGGCTTGCGATCTAGTCAAGGCCCCACTCGTCCTCCGCGACCCGCAGGGACCTGTGTCATCCATAGACCTGGCAGCTGGATCAGTCTCAGACCCAGCTGAGCGCCGCCGCTTTGGGCGCCACGAGTATGCCTGGCGCCAGCCGTGACGGCATGGTTGCACTCGATATCTCTTCCGCGTGGAAGAGACATCGGCGCCAGGCGAGCCTTAGCTGGCACGGACTGAGACGTCGACCTCGCCGATCGCCGCGACCACGATGATCTGCCGGGCCGCTCATCAGCTGAAAGTCCGACACCGCCGCTGACCTCGGTGGCGAGGCCCCCGATGCACTTTGCTATTCAGAGCTGTGCTGGCTTATGCAATTGTGCGTTCAGGTAGCGAGTGTTGGAGGCGGGGCGGGGTCATAGCAAGCACACCGACGGATGGCCAGACTGGTGGCATTGTTCGCTGTGATCAATGTCAGCGCCGCAAGCGCGGCACGGACACGGACTGGGCCGAGTACCGATTAGGCGACGTCGTGCTCTACCGCTGCCCGCAATGCCAAGCACGAGGCAAGCGTCAGCCCTGGTAAGGCGAGACCGGCCCCGGCTCGGCCACCACGCGTGACACGCGGACATGCTCGTTAGGCCCTAAGGGTCGTGGGGAACCCCTTGAGGCAGGTGGCGCTCCGGGGCCACGTGCCTCGAAGGCGGAGGCCGGCGTGACGGTCTTGAACCCCCCGGGGCGTCACCCCGTGGCAGTCGGTCAGCGGTCTTGGTCGACGGTCCCGATCAGGACGTTGATGATCTTCTGCTGCCCGTTCAGCACCGTTTCCAGATCGATTACGGCTTGCGCGAAGGCTTGCATGATCTCGTCCCAGTCGGCCCGCTCGGCGACGGTGGTGAAAAGTCGGCGGCTAACGACCGCGTCCTCGGGGATGAGGTCGGTTCCCATACAGCGTGGCGATCGTGTGCGAGAATTTCGGCGCGCCGGCCGGGCGTGATTGTCTTCGGTGTGCTCTTCGTTTAGAGGATCGGTTCATGACGGATCCCAATTATCGCTGGCCGCGATCGCGAATCCGCTCGACGGCGGCGCTCATGGCGGTCGTCGGGGTGAGCGCGACCGGGTTGATCGCAGCGGGTGGATCAGCAGAAGCGGCCGGTCCGCCTAGTTGTAGCGGCAACACGTGCACGGTGACCTTCGTGCTGACCGGTTCATCCCAAGCCTGGACGGTGCCGGCCGATATCAGTTACGTCACGG
>JAFAWL010000338.1 GCA_019241805.1 Actinomycetota bacterium | reverse complement strand
ATGCTGCGGTTCTCCCGTGTACGTGCTCGCCAGCGTCATCCGGGGGTCGGCGGTTCGAGACCTGCGTCCGGATCGCGTTCACCGTAGATCGAGAAGCTCGTCCGACCGCGGCGCCGCGCCCGCGTTAACCCTCTGGAAATCAGTCGGTCAGGAACGCGCGTGCTTGTTGCTGACCACCGCGTCGAACACGACGCGTTTGGGTACGCCGGCTCGCCGGGCGACCTCGGCAATCGCGTCCTTTCGAGCAGCGCCGGCGGATTCGAGCGCCGCGACGTCGGCCGCGAGCGCATCCGGCTCAGCCGGGACGGCCGGGCCGGTTACTCCGCCTACGACCACGCTGATCTCGCCTCGGACCGGACCGGCCCCCGCCCACTCGGCGAGCTCCCCGAGCCCGCCGCGCACGACCTGTTCGTGAGTCTTGGTCAGTTCGCGGCAAATCACCGCGGGCCGCGCCGGCCCGAACGCTTCGGCCAGATCGCGCAGGCTACCGGCCAGCCGGTGCGGAGCCTCGAAGAAGACCATCGTGCGCGTCTCGGATGCCAGTCCCGCTACGGCTGTGCGCCGCTCACCAGACCGCCGGGGCAGGAAGCCCTCGAAGCAGAACCGGTCGACCGGCAGACCCGAGACGGCCAGCGCGGCGAGCACGGCCGAGGGTCCGGGTAGCACCTGCACTCCGATGTTTTCGGCGACGGCCGCGGCCACCAAGCGATAGCCGGGATCGGACACCGAGGGCATGCCGGCGTCGGTCACAACGAGCACGTCCTGCCCGGCACGCAGCGCCTCGAGCAGCAGCGCCAACCGGCTCGACTCGTTCGCCTCGAAGAACGACACCACCCGTCCGATGGGTTGCACGGCGAGATCCGCACACAGTCGACGCAACCGCCGGGTGTCCTCCGCGGCGATCACCGGCGCGCCGGCCAGGGCGTCGCGCAGCCGTGCGGACGCGTCGCCCGGGTTGCCCAACGGGGTCGCCGCCAGCACGACTCGACCTGCCCTTGTGCCTGCGCTCACGAACAGACCCTACGATCGGGCGCGTGACGGCGACCCTGGAGGCTCGGGCCGAGTCGGCGCCCGATCCTGCCGACGTCGCCGAGCCGACGCGAACCGTGCCCGCCTCGTTGCAAGCGTGGGCCGACCCGAACCCGCGGGCCGGGCTCCTATTACTGCTCCTGGTGACCGCCGTCGCGGCCCTCACCCGTCTCTGGGCGCTGGGCTTCCCGCAGGGAAAGAGCTTCGACGAGGTCTACTACGCCACCGAGGCGAGCGAGATCTTGCGCTTCGGCTACGAGGACAATCCGGGCTACACCTTCATCGTCCATCCGCCGCTGGGCAAGCTGCTGATCGCGCTGGGCGAATGGCTCTGGGACAGTGACCACGCCGGATACAACACCATCGGCTACCGGATCGTGCCCGCCGTCGCCGGGATCGTCTCGGTCGTGTTACTGACCCGGATCGCACGGCGCATGTTCCACTCGAACGTGCTCGGTGCGGTCGCCGGGCTGCTGCTAGCACTGGACGGCGTGTCCGTCGTGCAGTCTCGCGTGGCGCTGCTCGACATCTTCTTGCAGCTGTTCATCGTGGCGGGCTTCGGTGCGCTCGTGATCGATCGCGATCAAATGCGGGCGCGGTTGGCCGGCCTGCTGGCCGAGGGCGCGGACCTCTCGACCGGCGTACCGACACTCGGACCGCGGCCGTGGCGCCTGATCGGCGGGGTCCTGTTCGGCTGCGCCTGCGGCGTGAAGTGGACCGCACTGTCGTTCTACGTGCTCTTCTGCATCATGTCGGTGGTCTGGGATCGCGGGGCGCTGAAAGCGGCCGGTGCCCGGCGGCCCTGGCGCTCGACGTTTCGCCGGTCGTTTCTCCCCTCGCTCGGGCCGTACGGCGTCGCTCCGTTTCTCACCTATCTATTGGTGAACCTTGGTTGGTTCGCCGGCGAGGACTCGTGGAATCGGCACTGGGCCGACACGCACGGGTCCCACGCCCGAATCGATCTGAAGATCGCGCACATCCCGTTCAACTGGGGCTGGCTGCCCGGGCCCCTGCGTTCGTTGGGCGACTACGTCTACAACGCCTACGAGTTCCACGAAGGCCTCGACAGCTTTCACCCGTACAAGTCGAATCCCTGGAGTTGGCTAGTTCTCGGGCGACCGGTGACCTACTACTACCCGTCGAACCCGCAGGGTTGCGGCGCCACGAGCTGCTCGCGCGAGATCCTGCTGATCGGCACGCCGTTGATGTGGTGGGCGTTCGTACCGGCGCTGCTCTGGCTCGCCTGGCA
>JAFAWL010000270.1 GCA_019241805.1 Actinomycetota bacterium | reverse complement strand
CGAGAACATGAGCTGGCTCGAGCTTGCCGACGGCAACCGGATGGAGCTGTTCGGAACTGGCGGTGGGCAGGCTGTGGCCGACTCACTCGCCACCCTCACCGGCACCCGGGTACCGCTCCTGGGTCAGATCCCGATCGACCAACGGGTGCGTGAGGGAGGCGACGAGGGGCGTCCGATCGTGCTGGCCGACCCCGACGCCCCGGCGGCGCTCGCGCTGCGGAACGTAGCGGACGCTCTTGTCGCCCGTCAGCACAGCATCGTGGGCCGCTCGCTCGGACTCAGCCCCGTCCGCTAGACCGGGCCCGCGCGACGTTCAGGTGGCGTCACTGTCGAACGGAGCCGCTTCGTTGCGGCCCAGCGGTGCCTGCACCGGCGGACGTGAGACGGGCTTGGTCGGCTCCCCCGGCGCCGAGGAGGGCGTCGTGCCGCCGGTCTCCTCGTCACCGAGCAGTGCCCGTGATATTGCCGTGCGGGGATTGAGCGAACGAAGATCGACGTCGGCGAACTCCGGGCCGAGCTCGTCGCGCAGCTGACTGCGCGCGCCGTTGGCCAGCTCGCGCAGGGTCTTGATCATTCGAGCCGCGTCTCGGGCCAGGTTGGGAAGCTTGTCCGGACCGAGCACGATGAGCCCGACCACCGCGAGCACTAGCAGCTCGAGTGGTCCGATGTTGAACATGTGCCCGTCCGTCCTGTTTCTCGTGCGGCTCGGCCGCCGGCTAGACCGAACCTAAGGTGACGTTCACGTCGATCGCCTGGCCGCCCCGGTAGTAGCGCAGCTTTATGGTGTCACCCGGCTTGTGCGCCTGCACGACGACGGTGAGTTCGTCGCCGGAGGTGACCAGGTTGGAATCGGCGACGGTGATGACGTCGCCGGCCTTGATTCCCGCGTTGGCGCCCGGGCCGCCCGGCGTCGCCTGCACGACGTAGGCGCCCTGCCGGGTTCCGTCGGTGACCGCGCGCGTGCTCAAACCTATCGAGGCATGCACGGCTTTGCCGTTGTGAATCAACTCCTCGGCGATGGTGCGCGCCGAGTTGACGGGGATGGCAAAGCCCAGACCGATGTTGCCGTTCTGGTCACCGGATGACGACGGTAGTGCGGCGATCGCCGAGTTGATCCCGATCACCGCGCCCTGCGCGTCGACCAAGGCGCCACCGGAGTTACCCGGATTGATCGCGGCGTCGGTCTGGATGGCATCGATCACGGCGTTGGTGTCGCTCTGTTCACCCGAGAGGTGCACGGGCCGGTTCAACGCGGAGACGATGCCCGCGGTCACCGTGCCCCGTAAGCCGAGCGGCGAGCCGATGGCGATCACCGGGTCGCCCACGGCCAGCTTGGCGGAATCGCCGAGTGAGGCGACAGATAGCCCGCTCTTGTCCACTTTGATCACGGCGAGATCGGTCAGCGTGTCCCGTCCGACGATCTTCGCCGGCGCGGTCGACGAGTCCGAGAACGTCACGAGCATCGATCCCGACTGGGTCGCGACCGGCGAGACGACGTGGTTGTTGGTCAAGATATAACCGGCGCCGTCGATCACGACCCCGGACCCGGTGCCCTGCTCGCTCGCCGTGGTGATGTCGATCGACACGACGGCCGGGCTCACCCGCTTGGCGATATCGGATACCGAGCCGGGCGGCCGGTTCGCCGCCGTCCCCACCTTGATCAATTTGCTGTCGGGGTTGGTCAACCCGCTGCCCCGGCGGGCCAGCCAGAAGCCGGCGCCCCCACCGATCGCTCCGGCCACGAGCGCGACCACGAGTACCAGCAGCAGCGTCGACAGGCCGAAGCGACCGACTCGAACGGAGGCGAGCTTCGCCTCCGGCTCGTGTTCGGCGGCGGTCTCGGCGTTCTCGTCAAGTTCCTCGTCGTCCTCGGGGGCGAGCTGCTCAAGCTCACCGCCGGCAAGAACCGCCGGCCGTCCCAGCCAGGCCGGAGAACCGGGGTCGCGCCACGGGTCCCGCTGCGCGTCGAGCTTCCACCACGGCGATTGAGCGCGGCGACCGGCCGGCCGGATGCGGGTGCCCGGCGCCGCATCGAAGCCGTCTCCACCTCCGGCGGTGCGACCGTAGGCGGCCTCGGCCTCGGGCGGCAGCGGCGGCTGGCTCACTCCGTGCCTAGCCGGCATCCGCTCCCCCGGCGGCGGGTCGAACTCGCCGGCGCCGGCCGGACGGCCGAAGCTGGCCCGGTCCTCCGGCGACACGGTCGGTGGTGGGGGCGTGTAGGCCGGCGGCGCGTCATTGGGCTCGAAGGACCCCTCGACACCGGCCGGTCGCGACCATCCGTCGGCCTGGTCGATGCCGACGTGGTCGATGTCGGTCATCGCCGCTCCCCAGCCATGAGAACGAGTCTGCCTGACGCTCGGGCGAGGCGGCGACCCAGCCGGACGCCGACCGGAGACCGCGCGCGCAGTGGGATCAATGTCCGCCGGGGTAGGCGTGCAGCAGCGCGGGCTGCACCTGGACCGGTGATCCGGCCGGACGGACCGGCGTGCGACCGCTGCCGGTCGCCGCTCCGGCCGCCCCGGAGGCAGCTACCGCGACGACGACCATGGCCGTGCCGGCGGTGATCAACGCCAGGTGCTGGGCCCGCCGTCGAGCAGTTGGCGAGACCATCGGCAAGATATGACGCGAGACCGGCGAGGCCGGCAAGGCCGGCGAGGCCGGCGAGGCCGGCAAGGCTGGCAAGGCCGGCGAGGCCGGCAAGGCCGGCGAGGCCGGCGAGGCCGAGAGCAGCGTCGGCTCAGTGCGCGTGCCGTAGGCCGGGAACACCGCGGTGCCCTCCGGCGTGAGCCGGATGCGACTAGGCGGTAGCGGAGTTGTCGTAGGCAGCTCGCTCAGCCGGGCCAGCAATCCGCTGGGCAACGCGGGAGCCGGGGCTGCCCGTAACGCCCACGCCGCCTCACGCTGAACGCTGACCGCTCGCGCGCATTCGGCGCAGTCGGCGACGTGGCGGGCCGCCCGCCCGCGAGCCGAGGCGGACAGCACCCCGTCGGCGAAAGCGGCGATCGCTTCGTCCGAGAGGTGTTGCGGAGCCAACGTCATGCGACCGGATCCGGAGCGACAGTCGGGTGGAAATCACCGTGCGCGCCCTTGTCGCGCGGTCCAGGTTCGCTGGGACGCACTCCCGGCGCGAGGTGCGCCAGGGCCTCGCGAAGCAGTACGCGGCCGCGGTGGATGCGCGAGCGCACCGTGCCGACCTTGACGCCGAGCGTCGCCGCGATCTCCTCGTACGACAGTTGCTCGAGGTCGCAGAGGACCACGGCCGCCCGGAAGTCCGGCGGCAACGCGTCCAGGGCGCGTTGGATCTCGGGGTCGAGGTGCGACTCGGAGTACGCCTGCTCCGGGCCGGCGGTGGGCGAGGCGAGCCGATCACCCACGTCATCAGGCAGCGCCTCGAACCGGATGCGCTGACGGCGCCTGGCCATGTCCAGGAACAGGTTCGTCGTGATGCGGTGCAACCAACCCTCGAACGTACCCGGCGTGTATTCGGCCAGCGACCGGAAAACCCGGACGAACGTTTCCTGCGTAAGGTCCTCGGCGTCGGCACGATTGCCGGAGAGGCGATAGGCCAGCCGATACACCCGATCGGCGTGCTCGCGCACGACGGCATCCCAGGTCGGGGGCACCCACGAGCCGACCGGCGCACCAGCCCGGAACTCCCCCCCGGGTTGCTCACCGCGCGGTTGTACGGACAGGTCACCGGCGTGCCCACCGGTCACGTCACCGGTCGGGTCCGCGCCGCCGACCCCCGCAGGTACGGCGACGGCGGACCCGACCGCGGGCGATTGCTCGTGGCGCACAGGAAGCGCGGACGCGTCGACGGACGCGATCGCCGGGCTTTCCTCGGTGCTCATCGATTCCTCCAGCGCTTGGTCAGCTCAGCCAACCAAGCGAGCCTGTGCACTGGCCCAACGCCTCAGCCGACCCTCACGTTCCCACACCCGGGTTCGGCGTGCACCCTGCTTAAGGTGTGCGCGTGCATTCGTACACCCCCGAGGTACACACGACTGCCCACGAGTTGGCGCAACTGTGCCTCGACCGCCTGGCCATGACGGCACCCTTGGATCGGTCGGCCACGCCCGCGGAACTCGAACGGCTCGCCGGTCGGACCGTGACACCAGATGGCTTGGGCGGAGCGGAGGCCGTGCGACTGTGGAGCGAGGTGCTGGCGCCGGCGTGCTTGTCGGTCGATCACCCCCGTTATCTGTCGTTCATCCCCAGTGCGCCGACCAAGATGGCCGCCGCGTTCGACATGTTGGTGGGCGCGTCCAGTGTGTACGCCGGGTCATGGCTGGAAGGTGCGGGCGCGGTTTATGCGGAGAACCAGGCGCTTCGCTGGATCGCTGATCTGGCCGGCCTGCCCGCGACGGCCGGCGGCGCGTTCGTGCAGGGCGGAACGATCGGGAATCTGTCGGCGCTGGTCGCCGCTCGAGAGGCGGCCAGACAGCGCCGGGGTTCGTCCGGTGCGCGGTGGGCAGTTTGCGTCACCGGCGAGACCCACTCCTCGGTCAAGCACGCGCTTCGCGTCGTGATGGACGTGGACGTCATCGAGGTGGCCGGAGACGAGCGCGGTCGCATGACCGGTGCAGCGCTGCGCGACACCGTCCAGGGATTATCGCAAGCCGCCCGGGAGGAGATCTTCGCGGTCGTGGCCACCGCGGGCACCACCAACCTCGGCGTGGTCGACGACGTCGCCGGCATCGGTGCGGTGGCGCGTGAGTTCGGCTGGTGGCTTCACGTCGCCGGCGCTTACGGTGGCGCCGGCCTCGCCGCCCCAAGCGTTCGACACCTGTACGCCGGCGTCGAGCACGCCGACTCGTTCATCGTGGATCCGCACAAGTGGCTGTTCGCCCCGTTCGACGCCTGCGCGCTGATCTATCGCGATCCCGTTCTCGGCCGCGCGGCCCACACCCAACACGCCGGCTACCTCGACCCGGTGACGGTGGCCGGCGAGTGGAATCCCTCCGACTTCGCCATTCAGTTGACCCGACGCGCTCGCGGGCTGCCCTTCTGGTTCTCGCTGGCCGTCAACGGCACCGACGCCTACCGCGACGCGGTCGAACAGACGCTCGGCGTTGCTCGCGCCGGGGCCGAGCTCATCCGCGAGTCCGGACATCTAAGGCTCTTGGTCGAGCCCGACCTGACCGTGTTGATCTTCGAGCGGATCGGTTGGCAGGACGAGGACTACGGCCGCTGGGGTTCGCGCCTGCTGGATTCGCAGCTTGCGTTCGTCACGCCGACGCGACACGCGGCGCGCGTCTGCACCCGATTCGCGGTGATCAATCCGATGACCACCGTGGAGGATCTGGCGTTGATCATCGATTCGCTGCGCTGATCGTCGATTCCACGGAAGGACGCGACTGGCGCGATACGCTCGCGCGCATGGCCGAAGCGCAACTCGGGACGCCCAGCCTCACCTTCGTCGAGAACTGGATCGAAGACGACGAGCCACTGATCGAGGCGCGTCGGACCGCGGCCGAACTCGGCAGTCCCGTGCCGATCGGACCAGCTGGTGGAGCGACGCTGAGAGTCCTCGCCGCCGCCGTCGGCGCCAAGGCCATCGTCGAGGTCGGCACCGGCGCGGGCACGTCCGGCATCTGGTTGATGCGCGGAATGCAGCCGGACGGTGTGTTCACCACCATCGACATCGAAGCCGAACATCAGCGCGCGGCCAAGCAGGCCTACGCGGCGGCCGGGATACCGGCCAATCGGTATCGACTGATCAACGGCTCGGCGGTCGACGTGCTGCCGCGATTGACGGACGGCGGGTATGACCTGGCCTTCGTCGACGCCGACAAGACCGGTTATCCGTACTACGTCGAGCAGGCCGTGCGGCTGCTACGTCCGGGCGGGGTGCTCGCCGTCGACAACACGTTGCGCCGCGACGGCGTCGCGGACCCGTCCGTGCGGGATGAGGCGACCGTGGTGACGCGGGACCTCTTGAAGTCGGTGCACGACGACGAACGGTTGATTCCGGCGTTGCTGCCGGTCGGCGACGGCTTGCTGGTCGCCGTCAAGCGGTGATCGCCCGCGACCGAGCGACCCGGTGACCTGTTACGTCGACACCGTCCGCGACTACCCCGACGCGGGACTTCGGTTCACTCGCTTCTGCCATCTGCTGGCCGACGACCGCGCTGAGCTGCATGTCATGGCCGAACGCCTCGAGGTGCCCCGCCGGTTGTTTCAGGACCACCCGTGGCGATGGCACTACGACTTGCCGGCGCACGTGCGCACGCGCGCGGTCGAACTCGGCGCCCACGAGGTGACGATGCACGAGGTCGGTGCGTTGCTGCGGAGTCGTAAGCAGGAATGGGGCGACACGCCGCCGGGACACTAGATGGCGACACGCCGCCGGGACACTAGATGGCGACACGCCGCCGGGACACTAGATGGCGACACGCCGCCGGGACACTAGATCCGGACCGACACCACCGGACCACCTCGTAGGCTGGCGATGTGCAGGCGACCGGACTGTTCCGTTAT
>JAFAWL010000414.1 GCA_019241805.1 Actinomycetota bacterium | reverse complement strand
CGAACATGTCGCCCAGCCGCCCGAGTGAAACGACGAGCACCGCCTGCACCAACAGGTACCCGAGGATCATCCAGATCAGGTAGCCGATGTTGTTGGGCGCCAGCGGATCCAGGTGAATGCCGCGAAAGATGGCCGGCAACGAGATGATGACGATCGATCCGTCGAGCGTGGCCATGAATACGCCTAGCGTCGTATTCGACAGCGCAACCCACTTGTAACTAGACGGAACGTCGTCGGGGTGAAGTGAATCCGAGGGTCGAGGCCGCATCGTCATCCTCGCCGCGACTGCGGGGTTGGCGGCGTCGGGGTCGGCGTCGGCTGGACACTGTCGCGGCGCCCCCTGATGTCGACTCCCACCATCGAGGCCCCCTCGTCCGCACACCGTCAGTCCGAGCAGCGCGCGTACCGTCCGAACTGCTGACGCAAGCGCTTCGGCTTCCCGGAACTGAATACGCCGCTGACGCCCGAAACCGGCACCGTCGCCGGGAACAAGCCGTTCGAACCAGCTTGCTGCCGCGATTAGCGTGGGGGCTAGTATTGCGTCGTACGGTAAGACGTTAGCAGATACGACGACGGCTCGGGACGGGTCAGGCTGGTCTGGTTGACATCTCCACGTAACGGTAGTGATCGAGTCAGCGCACTTCCCATGGAGGGGACTACTCGCAGCGTGGGGACGTCCGCTCTCCGTGTCGAGGACACTCGCATTCTAAGTGGTACCGGTCGCTACGCGGACGACGTAAAACTGTTCGGCGGGTTGCACGTCGCGTTCGTTCGCAGCCCGATGCCGCACGCGCGAATTTTGAGCATCGACACGTCGGCCGCACTGGATGTCGACGGTGTCGTCGCGGTGTACACGGGGTCGGACTTCGCCGAGCGCACGCACGGAATCAGTCCCAAATTGGGACCGCCGAGCTACCGGCACGAACCCATTCTCGCACTGGCCGTGGATAAGGTACGCCACGTCGGCGACCCGGTGGCGATGGTCATCGCAACGTCTCGCTACATCGCCGAAGATGGCGCTGAGCTAGTGGACGTGGACTACGAGCAGCTCAAAGCCGTCGCCAACATCGACCAGGCGCTAGATCCCGCCCGACCGGTCATCTTCGAGTCCATCGGCAGCAACCAGTTGTTCGAGATGACGCATACAGCCGGCGATGTCGATGCGGGTTTTGCCGCCGCCGACGTCATCGTGCGCGAGACGTTCAGCCAGCATCGGGTCGCTCAAGTTCCGATGGAGGGCCGCGGAGGTACGGCGGAATTCGCCGCCGGAAATCTGACTTACCACGCGACGAGTCAATCCCCCCACACCCTACGGGCCTATGTAGCCGAATCCCTGGGTTTGGACCTCGAGGCCGTCCGGGTCGTTAACACCGACATCGGCGGTGCGTTCGGGCTAAAGATCAACACTCACCGCGAGGACCTCGCGGTCTGCGCGGCCGCGTACTGGTTGTCGCGACCGGTCAAATGGATCGAAGACCGGAACGAGCATTTGCTTTCGTCCGGGCAGGCACGAGAAGCGCGGATGGAACTCGAAGCCGCCGTCCGACAGGACGGCACGATCCTTGCGTTGCGCGGCGACCTCGTCATCGATCAAGGTGCCTACGTCGGGGCGCCGTCGCCCGGAGGCGGTCACGCCGGCCTAGTGGCCAATCTGATGCCGGGGCCCTACGCCATCGGCGGCTTTGAACTACACGCGCGCGTCATCGCCAGCAACAAGTGCACGTTCAACGCCTACCGCGCCCCGTGGGCCATCGAGACATGGTCACGGGAGCGGATGCTCGACGTCATCGCTCGTGAACTGGATCTCGATCCGGCCGACGTCCGCCGTCGCAACTTCGCGCCCAACGACGGGTCCGCCGAGATGTTCAGCGGCTTGACTCTGCTCGGCAACTCGTGCGCCGAGTCGCTCGAGCGGGCGCTCGAGGAGTCGGACTACAAGGCACTGCGCGAGTCACAGGCCGCCGCTCGGGCAGAAGGGCGCTGCGTCGGTATCGGATTTGCGACCTACATCGAAGCCGCACCGGGCCCGAAGAACACGCGCGCGGGCGGACGACCCATGCACGAGGCAGCGATCGCCCGCCTCGAAGCGGACGGACAGCTGTCGATCTTCACTTCGCAAGCGCCGCACGGACAGGGACACGAAACAACGCTGGCTCAGGTCGCCGCGGACGAATTCGGCGTTCCGATGGAAAGCGTTCGCGTGCATCACGGTGACACCGCGAACACTCCGTGGGCGTTGGTCGGGACGGGTGGTAGCCGGGCGGCGACGATGGCGACTGGGGCGGTGTTGCATTCCAGCCGCCAATTGAAGGCCAAAGTGCTCGAGGTCGCGGCCGAGATCCTCGAAGCCAGCCCGGCCGACCTCCGGATAACCAGCGGAGTGATACACCCGGTAGGCGTGCCGTCGGTGCAACTAAGTCTTGCCGACGTGGCCGCCCAGGCGTATCTAGGGACCGACGAGGAGATCGACGAGTCTGAGAACGTCTTGGAGGTCGAAGCAGCCTACGACGGTGGCCTTGGTGGCTGGGCCAGTGGAACGCACCTGTGCGCGGTCGAGATCGACCTGCAGACCGGGCGGGTTGATTTCGACTCCTACCTCGTGGTCGAGGACTGCGGTCGGATGATCAATCCGGCCATCGTCGAGGGACAAGTGCGAGGTGGAGTCGCGCAGGGCGTCGGCGAGGTCCTTTACGAGTGGTCCGCCTACGACGACGAAGCGAATTATCTCGCCGCGTCATTCATGGACTATCTGCTTCCGACGGCCAGTGAGATTCCGCCCATTCAGATCGTGCACCTGGAGAACGAGCCGAACGAGGAAGTGTTCTTCCGTGGGGTCGGCGAGGGCGGCCTGCTCGTCGCACCGGCTGCCATCACGAATGCGATCGAAGACGCTTTGGCTCCCTACGGAGCGCGCATTCGTCATCAGTACTTGCCGCCAGCAGCCGTGCTCGAGCTCGCCGGCGTCATACCGCAGGACTGACGAGACGCTGCCGGCCGCGCGCGGCTGACGCGCGCGGATTCCACCGCTATCGAAATGGAATGGACATGAAATACACGAAGCTCGGCGGTAGCGGTCTCACCGTCAGCCGGCTGTGCCTTGGGACGATGAACTTCGGGCCGTTCACGCCTGAGGCAGAGTCCTTCGAGGTGATGGATGCCGCCCATGAGTGGGGCATCAACTTCTTCGACACCGCCAACGTCTACGGCCGCGGCGGGGGCTTAGGCGACGCCACCGGCGGCACCGATCACGTCGGTGGCACCGAGGAAATAATCGGTCGTTGGTTCGCGCAGGGCAACGGCCGACGGGAACGCACCGTCCTCGCGACCAAGGTCTACAACGACATGGGCGATTGGCCCAACGAAGGCCGCCTATCTGCCCTGCACATCCGCCGGTCGCTCGACGCCAGCCTCAAGCGCCTACAGACCGACTACATCGACCTCTACCAGTTTCACCACGTCGACCGCGGCACGCCTTGGGAGGAGATCTGGCAGGCGATCGACGTCGCGATAACCGCGGGCAAGATCCTGTACGTCGGCTCCAGCAACTTCGGCGGCTGGCATCTCGCCCAAGCTCAGGAGGCGGCCCACACGGCCGGACTGATCGGCCTTCGCAGCGAGCAGTCCATTTACAACCTGGCGAACCGCGACATCGAGTTAGAAGTCATTCCCGCGTCTCAGCACTACGGTATCGGCATCATTCCGTACTCGCCGCTTCGCGGCGGGCTGCTCGGAGGGGTACTGAGTCGCGAAGAGGGCGGCGTGCGACGAGCATCGGGACGCGCACTGCCACGCCTGGCTCGCCTGCGCCCACAGCTGGAGGCGTACGAGAAGCTTTGCGCCGAGGCGGCCATCGAGCCGGCCACCGTCGCCCTGGCCTGGCTGCTACACCAACCCGCCGTCACCGCCCCGATCGTCGGACCGAGAACCCGCGAGCAACTGCAATCAAGCCTGCCGGCGCTCGATACCGAACTGTCCGACGACATGCTGGCGAAGCTGAATGCCATCTTCCCCGGCTTCAAGACCGCTCCTGAGCACTACGCCTGGTAGGCCGTCGTTAGATCGGCGCCATCGGAGGCGTCGTGGTAATCACTCGAATCGGATTTCCGGAGAGGTAGGCCGCGACGTCTTCGGCCATCCGCTGCCAGCCGAACCGAAATCCGTCCTCGGTTACGTAACCGAGGTGCGGGGTGAGGACGACGTTGTCGAGGGCACGCAACGGATGATCCTTGGGTAGCGGCTCCTGATCGAACACATCGAGTCCGGCGCCGGCCAGATGATTCGACCGCAGGCTGTCGACAAGGGCTGCTTCGTTGACGATCGGCCCGCGCGAAACGTTCACCAAGATTGCTCCCGGCTTCATCTGCGCGAATTCCGCGGCATCGATCGTATTCCGCGATCGCTCAGAGAAGATGACGAACACGCCCACCACGTCGGACTGCGAGAGCAGGTCCTCCTTGCTCACCTGCGTGATTCCGAGCTCATTGCACCGTTCTTCGGTCAGGTTCGGACTCCAGGCGATAACCTGCATGCCCAATGCGTGGGCCACCGGGATCATGCCGCTACCGAGTCGACCGACACCGATCAGACCAAGCGTCTTCCCGCCGAGCGTCAGTGGGAATCCGGTCTGCCACCCTCCGGCTCGGATCTCACGATCCTCGACGCCGATCCGCTTGGCAACGGCGAAGATAAGCGCCCACGCCAACTCGGACGGCGGCGGAAGGACCGCTGGCGACCCGTCGCGGGGCGGCGCGGC
The DNA here is from genome assembly GCA_019241805.1 of Actinomycetota bacterium. Classification (GTDB taxonomy): domain Bacteria; phylum Actinomycetota; class Actinomycetes; order Mycobacteriales; family Jatrophihabitantaceae; genus JAFAWL01. Next base: position 2,564 of record JAFAWL010000414.1, on the reverse strand, counting down.
CGGTGCTGGAGCGCCCGCATCAACTGTGCCGCACAGCAGGATACCTCGCTCGAGCCGGGCGTCGTGATCGATTACGTTGCTCATCGGCCCGTTGCAGACGATGAGCTTCAGATTCCGCAGACCCTCGATGACCTCGCGTGGAAACCGCGTGCGCTGTTGCGTGATGGCGATGACTTCGTAGGGCTGAAGCTCCTCCACCAGCCGCTCGGGGGCGATCGCCTCGTTGTAGACGGAGATCTCAGCATCTGAGGGCAGCACCGACCAGTCGCCGTAGTCCAGAGCGACATTGGTGTAGTCGTCGAGAAGCGCGATTTTGGTCATGCGACAGACCGTCCTTTGTTCGAGTGAAATCGCGGACTTCGGAAACAGATGCCGCCACCCGGCGACCGTTGCGGTAGCCGGGTGGCGGAAACGTCGCGACTAGATTGTCGACCAGATCGGACTAGAAGCGCCGGCCTTGTCGCCCTGGTGCTCCCAGTAGAACGGGTTGCCCTGAACCTCGAGCGGCCACTTCAGTCGACGCGTCGGCTTTCCGTTTACGGTGAAGAGCCTGTCCTCGTAAGGACCGTCGAGCGGGAAATCGACGTAGGGAAGCTCGGGCACCCGTCCCCCGTTGATGAGGATCGCCGCCGTCCGGGCTAACGAAAGTCGCGACCGCGAGCCCAGTCCGGTCTGCAGTCGACGGGTCAGGGCCCGAATCGTGGCTGCCGCGATCTGGTGGCCCGTGCCGAAGTCGAGCGCCTCGATCGGCATGTGCCGGGGTCGGGATGCGTCGACGAGCCGGCCGATCGCGTTGATCGGAATCCGGTTCTCGGGGTCCTCCAGGGCCCAGGCCGTCGTTCCGTCGGCCAGGCCGGTGCTCCACTGGGTAACGGTGTCGTAGCCGCGACGCATCTTCCATGGGCCGGTCCAGCCGTAGGCATCGAGCTGGACTTCGATCAGGCCCGGACGGGTCTCGGCCCGCAACGCAGGATCGACGAGGCTGTCGATACCACCGGGGCGGTAGCCGTGCACGAGAATGTCGGCCTGTGACAGCAGCGCGAGGAACTGCTCCTTGCCCTCGGGAGTGCGCAGATCGACGAAGGCCATGCGCTTGCCGAGCGCGGCATCGCCGAAGAAGCGGCTGCGTTCGATCTCTTCTGCATCTGGGGCGTCGATGCGGAGCACCTCGGCGCCGCACGCCGCCAGGAACCGGGTGCCGAGCGGGCCGGCCAGGACGCGCGTGACGTCCAGCACGCGAATACCGGCTAACGGGCGACCCGGCGTCGGGGCCCAGTTCTCACCGGCGAACGGGGTGGTGTGTTCAAATGTGACGATCGGTTCGGCGCCTACTGCCTGGCCCTGCGGGTGGTCCAACCACTCCTCGATCGTGTGGTTGGCGGCGATGATGCCGCCGGCGTCCACAACGGCCTGCTCGATCTCGTCCGCCTTGCCGGACTTGATGACCGCGGCGACCTCTTCGTAATCCTCTTTAACGCCCAGCGCCTTCAACGCCTTTTCGCCGCCGCCGCGAAGAAGGATCCAGCGGTCATCGGCCGTCGGATAAACGTTCGCCCACACGGCCGGGCCGGTATTTTGCCCCGCACCGGCTCCGGCGAAGACCGACGAACGGTCGTCGGCGACGACCGGCTTACCGAAGCCGGGAGGGTTGACCAGCGGGCGGGAGGGCGCGATCGGCGGGAACCGGAACCACTCGCTGGCCATCGCCCGGCTCACCTGAATCGAAGTCGGAGTGGGACCCGCGAGCGAGGTCAGTTCCGCGACCGCAGCACCGCAGGCCCCGAAAGCAGCCGCAGCCAGGTCGGTGCAACCGAACGGAGACTTGATCTGAACGGCGTCTGAAAACTCAATCGAGTCGATCCACGACGTTTCTCCGCCCATGCCGGTCCAGATCTCGGACAGGAACCGCTGAGTCAGTGGAAACTCGGCATCCGACATTTGGCTCTCCCAACAAGCTGAACTCGACATGGAGGGCGCTGATGCGACCCAACAGCGATTCTTTCAGGCGGCGGACGTCGAAGATAGATATTGGTCCTCAATATCTGAGATGCGATTGATGAGATCTGCCGCTTCGCCTTCGAGGACGATCCGACCGCGCCGCATGACGTACACCCGATCGGCGAACTTGAGCACCTTGCGCACGTGCTGTTCGACGAGCACCACGCCGGTCTGCTGTTCGTTCGCGGCCGAACGCACAGCTTCCAGCAGCCGCAGCACGATCAACGGCGCCAGTCCGAGCGAGAGCTCGTCGGCCAGCAGCACCTTCGGCTTGCGGCCGAGCGCCCGCGCCAGCGTCAACATCTGCTGCTCACCGCCGGAAAGCAGGCCGGCCCGGACGTTGATGCGCTTCTCGAGTTCAGGGAAGAGATTCAACGCGTAGTCCATATCGCACGAACCCACGCGCAGGTTGTCGCGCGTGCTGAGCCCGCGGAAGACCGAACGTTCCTCCGGCACGAACGAGAGGTGCTGGCGGGCCCGGACGTGTAAGGGCGCCTTGGTGAGTTTGCCGTGCAGGTGGATCTCACCGCTGGATGCCGGCAATTCGCCGGCGAGCGTCAACATCG
>JAFAWL010000181.1 GCA_019241805.1 Actinomycetota bacterium | reverse complement strand
ATCAGGACGCCGGCGGCGTCGCGCAGGGACTCGTGCCGATCGTCGAGCAGAGCCGGTTCGATGTCGCACTAGTCGCAGTAGTCGGCGATCAGCTCGTCACAGCGCGGCGGATCACATGCCTAAGCCGCCGTCGACGGGCAACCCGATCCCGGTGACGAACCGCGCTGCGTCGGAGGCCAAGAAGACGACGACGTCGGCGATGTCCTCGACTGTGCCGAGCCGACCAGCGGGAGTCAGGCCCACCACGGCACTGACGGCCTCGTCGGGCGAGGCGAACAGGCCGACCTCGGCCAGGGTGGTGGCTAGGCCTGCGCCCATGGCGGTGGGCACCAGACCGGGGTAGATGCAGTTCACCCGGATGCCGTAACCGAGCTTGCCGGATTCCATCGCGGCCACCCGGGTGAGCCGGTCGACCGCCGACTTGGTCGCCGAGTAGACGGCGATGCCCGGAAAGGCGATCGTCGCGGCGACCGAGGCCACGTTGATGATCACGCCGCCCGCCCCCGCCGGCCCGCCGGGGCGCATGGCTCGAAATCCGTGCTTGACGCCGAGAATCGTGCCCTTCAGGTTGACACCCAACTGCGCATCGATCTGCTCGACGGTGACGTCGGCCAGCAGGTTGGTCAGCTCGACACCGGCGTTGTTGACCACGATGTCCAAGCCACCAAGGTGGTCGACAGCCGTTTTCATGGCGCGTTCCCAGCTAGCTTCGTCGGTGACATCCAGCGCTACGAAGCTGTGCCCGGGTCCCAAAGCCTTGGCGGTGTCAGGCCCTAGGTCGGTGTTCACGTCGGCGAGGACGACCGTGGCGCCGGCGGCGGCGAGTGCCTTCCCCATTCCTTCGCCAAGTCCTTGCGCGCCGCCCGTGACGAGCGCCCGACGCCCACTCAATTCGAACACGCTCATGCTCGCGACCCTCTCTCCGAAGTGGTTTCGTGTTGTCGCTTGCGGCGGCGTTCTGTCGACCGCGGTGAGAACGCCGAATCAAGTTCGGGCGCCCCGTCGCACCTCCTCGGCGCCGGCAGGTCCACGTGGGACCAGCTCCGTCACCGGAACACTACGCGCTGCCGGTGGTCGACGAACTGCTCGTCGCCCAGGCTGGCGACGATCGCACAGCTGATCAGCGGCGAACCCGATAGCGCAGATGGGTTACCCGACGACCCTGGATGACGACGTGGGGATCCTCCAGGAGCTGCTGCGCGTCGAGGGACCCGAAGTACCGCTTGCCACGACCGAAGACCACGGGCGCGACGTCCATCGCAACCTCGTCGATCAGCCCCAGGGCCAAGGCCTGGCCGCCGATGTCGCCGGCGGTGACGGCGACGTCCCGCTGGCCGGCGAGTTCCTTAGCGACGGCGATCGCCACGCTCACGTCGTCGACGAAGTGGCAGGACGCCTCGGGGTGCCAGCCCGCTGGCCTCGGCCGGTGCGTGATGACGACGAGGTGGTCGCCGGCCGGCGGCCTGCCCTCCCACCCGTTAGTCAGGTCGAACAGATGCCGACCCATCACGGTCGTTCCGATGCGTTCCCACATGCCGCGCACATAACCGACGGAGTCCGCGGAGACTTTGAACGGTCCGCCGTCGACGATCTCCGCGTCGCCGTTGAAGTACCAGTCGAACAGAGGTCCGACGTCGTCGTCCGGGTCGGCGATGAACCCATCGACCGAGACCACCGCGTGCATCACGACCGCGCCCACGACCGGATCAGTTCTTGAACAGCGCGCTGTAGGCGTTGAGCGCGGGCTGGCCGCCGAGGTGGGCGTAGAGCACGGTCGAGTCGGGGCTGATCTCGCCGGTTCGGACCAGGTCGATCAGCGCTGCCATCGACTTGCCCTCGTACACCGGATCGGTGAGCACACCTTCGAGCCGCGCGCAGAGGCGGATCGCGTCGATCGTCTTCTCGTCGGGGATCCCGTACGTGCCCGCGTGCCACTCGTCGAGCAGCACGATCTCGTCGTCGCGCAGCTCGCGCCCGAGCCCGATCGCCGCCGCAGTGCGGCGCGCGATGCGCGCGATCTGCGCATGCGTCTGCTGCACGGTCGCAGAGCCGTCGATCCCGAGCACGCGCCGCTCGCGCTCCTGGCCCGCGAAGCCGGCGATCATCCCGGCCT
>JAFAWL010000151.1 GCA_019241805.1 Actinomycetota bacterium | reverse complement strand
CCCTACGACTTCCAGGGCGCCGCGTCGTCGTTCGATCCCGCCGACCTACCCTCGACGCCGGCGCGTTTCTCGCACGGGTTGTTCACCCCTCTCGATGACGACTACATGGTCCGCGGCGCCCGCTTGAACGGCATCATCGCCAGCGGGTCAGCCGCGCTCATGCGCGCTGTGCGGATTACCGCACTGGCGTCCGACCGGGCGACGCGCCTGAACATCGCGTGCGTATCGGATGCCGCCGACGACAATCTCTGCCAGTTGGAGTTCCGGACCGATGCCGATGAGACCGAGCACGAGTATCCGGGTTCGACCAAGTACATCTCCTTGTCGGTTCCGCTGCACACGCTGGCATTTGAGCCGTCCGACCTTGATGAGGTCGTCGCACGGGCGCGGCCCTCACCGGTAGCGAATTTGTTTCTGGCATCGCTGGCGCGCGTCCTGCTCGACGAACGTCTCGTACGGTGGCTTCCGCGCGCGGGCGGGAACATCGATCGCTACTTGATCGAATTGGCGAACTTGGTCGTCGACGCCGCTTTGCACCCCGAACCGGTCGACGAAAACACGGTCCCCTGGCTTCGCCTACGCGCCGATGCGTTGATCAGCACCGCGCACAGCGACCCCGGACTGGCGCCTCCGAAAATTGCAGATCGCCTCGGCGTTTCGCTGCGCTCACTACATCGCGCGTACGAAGGCACTGAAGGGGTCGCCCATGAGTTGCGACGCGTGCGGCTCGACCACGCATCGGCGATGCTTGCTGATCCCGAATATGCCAATCTGCCCCTGAGCGAGATTGCCCATCGATCCGGTTTCGGCAGTTTGGCGACGTTCAATAGGGTATTCAGTGCAACCTTCACGACTCCGCCTCATCAGTTCCGGCGTAGTGCAGCACACGTTCGACCAGACGCGCCGGTGCCGGCGGCGCCCTAGGTCAACACTATTGGGGCCGTTTGTCGATTGCGGAGCCTGGGACAGTGGCCGCATGGAGGTCACTGCGCTCGGGTTCGCCACCGATCTGATGGTGCGACGCCTGGGCGGCTCGACGGTCGAGGACCACGACGACTACATCGTCGTCCGAACGGCGACCAATCCGGGCTTCTACTGGGGCAACTTCGTGCTGCTCGATCCTCGACGCGCCGACGCAGGACAGGCCGTGACACTGTTTCGATCGAACTTTCCCACCGCCGCCACATCGCGGTCGGCATAGACGGCGACCTCGATCCCGATGCTGTCGCCGACTACCGGCGGCGTCACTTCATCGACGAGCGATCACTCGTCCTCGTCACTGATGAGCGGCACGCGCTGGTCGATGCCGAGCGCGGTCGATGGTGGGGTGCGTTCGTGAACGGACGGTTGCACAGCATCCTCGGGCTATTGACCGACGGGGCAGGAGCAGCCCCGGTATCAGTCCGTGGGCACACACCCGGACCTGAGGCGACAAGGCCTCGCCGGTGCGCTCGTCGCCTGCGCGGGGCGGGCGATGCTGGGCCGGCCTGACAGATGTTGCGAACCACCCGCTGAGGCGCACGATTCATCGGTCTGCCGATGTCCGAGCGGTCGGCAACTGTTCGGAACCGACGCGCCCTGACTTCTGGCTAGAGCGGCCGGAACATGACGTGCAGGCCGACCGCACCGTACCGCCGATGGTCGAATGCGCCCGGCACCGTCCCGATGATCTCGAAGCCCAACGCCTTCCAGAGATGCACCGCCGCGGTGTTGGTCTCGACCACGGCATTGAACTGGATGCCTCGGTAACCGGTGGCGCCGGCCCACTCGATGACGCGTTCGCCGAGCCGGCGGCCGACGCCCTGCCCCTGCGCGTGCGGGGCGACCATGAAGCTCGCGGTCGCGATGTGCGCACCCCGTCCTGGCCGGTTGGGGCCCATCGTCGCCGAGCCGGCAATCCCTGACCCCGGCGTCGCGTCGCCCGCGCCCGACCGAGCGACGACCGTCAGCCAGGGTGAGGGCGGCATCCACAACGCGCGGGCCGCGTCGGAGGACAACCCTTCCGGATACGCGTAGGTCTCTCCGGCGTCGACGATCTGCTTGAAGAAGGGGTAGATCTTGTCCCAGTCAGCTTCGGTTGCGGTCCGCACGAGCACGCGCGCGACGCTACGCCACCCCGCGAGCAATCAGCCCGGGGCAGCGTCGCCGCCCGAGCGGAAGTCCTTGGATCGGATCGTGAACAACGCGATCACTCCCGCTGTCAGGGCGATGATGGCGGCGACCAACAGGATCGTGTTCATGCCGGTCGTGAACGCTTGTCGGGACAGGTGCTCGACCGCGCCGCGTTGCTGCGCGGGGACCTGACTGAGAACCTGGCGACCGGCCCCTGACTTCACCGCGGTCGCCAGCTGAGAACTATGCGCCGACAACCCCGGGATCCCGGCAACCGCGGATCGAACGGCCTGCTTCACCTGATCGGAGAACAGCGTGCCCAGTAGCGCGATTCCGGTCGCGATCCCGACCTGACGAAACGTCGAGTTGATCCCCGAGGCCATGCCGGCCCGGCGGGGCTCCACCACACCGACGGCCGTCGAGGCCAGCGGGGGGTTGACCAGCCCGACACCCGCACCGCTGACGATCATGCCGGCGATCAGGTGCGTCCAGTCCGACGAGGCCGACAAACCCCGCATCAGAAGCAGGCCGGCGCCGACGAGAAAGAGCCCGGGCGCGATCAACCAGCGCACGGGGACGTGGGACGACAACCGGCCGGCGGCGGTCGAGGTGAGCAGGATCCCCCCGGAGATGACGAGCAGGCGCAGACCGCTTTCCAGCGGGCTGTAACCGAGCACGTCCTGGACGTAGAGGACCAGATACAGCAGCAGCGAGAAGATCGACGCGCTCAGCCCGAACGCGGCCACGGCCCCCCCGCTGAATGTGGGCAGCCGGAATAGGGCCAGATCGAACATCGGCGTACTCGTGCGTGATTCCACGACGACAAACGCGGCGAGCAGCGCCGCCGCGAGCGCCAACGTGGCGATGACCTTCGCGTCCGCGAAAGATGATTCATTCGATTCGATCAGGCCGTAGACAAGCGCAGCGAGCGCGAGCGTGAATACCGCGAAGCCGATCCAGTCGGGTCGCCGAGCGTGACGCTCCCGCGACTCGGACACCCGCGCCGCGGTGATCGCGACGGCGGCGACACCGATCGGCAGATTGACGAAGAAGATCCAACGCCAGGACAGCTCTGACGTGAGGACGCCGCCGAGCAACGGACCGACCGCCACAGCCAGGCCCGTGACCGCGCCCCAGACCGCGAAGGCGATACCCCGGTCCTTGCCATGGAAGGCCTGCGCGAGCAGAGCCAACGAGACAGCGAACATCACCGCTCCGCCGACGCCTTGAAGAGCGCGGGACAGCTGCAACATCAACGTGTCCTGCGCGAAGCCGCACAACAACGACGCCAACGTGAACACCGTCAACCCGATGAGATAGAGCAGACGCCGCCCGAACATGTCGGCCAGGCTCCCGCTGGTGAGCAATAAGGCCGCGAGGCTGAGCGCGTAGGCGTCGACGACCCACTGCAAATCGGAGAAACTCGAGCCGAGCACGCGCTGGATGTCGGGCAGCGCGACGTTCACGATCGTCACGTCGAGCAGAAGCATGAAGGTGCCCAAGCAGACCGCCAGCAACGTCCACCACTTGTGGTCGCCGGATTGGCTCCCGGCCGAGGCGGTCGCTGCGGGGTGGTCGCCGTGCTCACCGCCCGCCACGGTTCCGCCCGCATCGTGCCGGCCGGCGCCGGGCGAGTTCGCGGGGCTGGGAGGGTCAAGTCGAGTCACGCAGCCGGTCCTACCCGCCGGCCCGGTCACAGTCACCGATCACGGCAGACGCACAGGCAACGTCGCCGAGCGCTTTCCCGGGTCGGCGTTGCTAGGTTCGTAGGTGATGAGTGACCAGGCCGACTCGACGAAGCTTCGCTTTCGCGTCGCTACCCCGGCCGACGCCGACGCCGTCGCCGCCCTTGTCCAGAGCGCCTATCGCGGCGAGTCCAGCCGGACCGGCTGGACCACCGAGGCGGACCTGTTGACCGGGTCCCGGATCGATCGGGACGGAGTACTGGAGAAGATCGACACCCCCCACTCGTTCATTCTGCTGGCGGTCACGGCGGCGACACCCCAGCGGATCGATGCGTGCTGCGAGATCGCCTTTCGGGGCGACGGGCTGGCCTACTTCGGATTGTTCGCGGTCGACCCCGGTCGGCAGGCCGGCGGCATCGGACGCCGGGTGTTGGCGCAGGCAGAACACGAGGCCCGAACCCGGTGGGCGGCGACGGTCATGGAGATGACGGTCATCGGCCATCGCGCCGAACTGATCGAGTGGTACGGGCGCCGCGGTTATGAACTTACCGCGCAGACACGGCCCTTTCCCTACG
>JAFAWL010000459.1 GCA_019241805.1 Actinomycetota bacterium | reverse complement strand
CCGGGAAGAGGTCCAGCACCGCCTTGTCCGTGCGGGCGATGTCTTTGGGATCGCCCGACAACGCCGCCCAGCGGAAGGGGCCCTTGCCCTCGCAGAACAGCGGCCGAATGTAGGCCGGCACGAAGCCCGGAGAGTCGAATGCGCGGTTGAACCCGGCGGTCTTGGCTTCCCCGCGGATCGAGTTGCCGTAGTCGAAGACCTCGGCCCCCTTGTCCATGAAGCCGACCATCGCCTCCACGTGCCGGGCCATCGAGGCCTGAGCCCGGCCGGTGAATTCCTCCGGCTTGCGCTGCGCATATTCGTGCCAGTCATCGAATTCCACACCGATGGGCAGATACGACAAGGGGTCGTGCGCGGACGTCTGATCGGTGACGATGTCGATCGGCGCGTCGTTGGCCAGCAACTGTGGCACCAAGGACGCGGCATTGCCCAACAGACCGATCGACAGCGGCTTGCGGGCGTCGCGGGCCTCGACCGCGAGCCGCAGCGCTTCGTCGACCGAGGACGCCTCGACGTCGAGGTAGCGGTGTTCGATCCTGCGCCGGATCCGCGAGTGGTCGACGTCGATACAGACGGCCACCCCGTCATTCATGGTGACGGCCAACGGCTGCGCGCCGCCCATGCCGCCGAGGCCGGCCGTAAGCGTGATGGTCCCGGCCAGGGTGCCACCGAAGCGTTTGGCCGCGACCGCGGCAAAGGTCTCGTAAGTGCCCTGCAAAATGCCCTGGGTGCCGATGTAGATCCACGAGCCTGCCGTCATCTGCCCGTACATCGTCAGGCCCAGATGCTCGAGGCGCCGGAACTCGTCCCAATTGGCCCAGTCCGGCACCAAGTTGGAATTGGCGATAAGCACGCGTGGCGCCCACTCGTGTGTTCGCACCACGCCGACCGGCCGGCCACTTTGCACGAGCAGCGTCTCGTCGAGTCGCAAGGTTCGCAACGTGCGCACGATGGCGTCGAAGGACGCCCAGTCGCGGGCCGCCTTGCCCGTACCGCCGTAGACCACCAGATCCTGCGGACGCTCGGCCACCTCGGGGTCGAGGTTGTTCTGCAGCATGCGCAGGGGCGCCTCGGTCGGCCAGCCGAGCGCCGTCAATTCGCTCCCGCGAGCAGCGGTGATCGTGCGAGTCATGAAGAATCTCCTTACATAACAGGTGAATCAAGAACGGAGTTGGCGGCAGCCACAGCCGCCCCGGAACGCACGAGCGCAAGGGCCGCTTCGATTTCGGGAGCGAGGAACCGATCCGGCCCGGCACCGGGCACGCCGGCGCGTCGACCTTCGACATGCCCGTTCACGCCCGGACGCTCGTTCACGCCGCCGGATCTCAGTGCGGCCACCACCGCGCTGGCCGCCGGCCCCGGTTCGAGCGGCGCCCGCTGATCCAGCGCGCGCGCAGCGGTCAACAGCTCGATCGCGAGGACCCGGGCCAACCCGTCCACGGACCGCCGCAGCTTGCGGGCGGCCGACCAGCCCATCGAGACGTGGTCTTCCTGCATGGCCGAGGACGGAATGGAATCGACAGATGCCGGAACCGCCAACCGCTTCAGTTCCGAAACGACCGCTGCCTGCGTGTATTGCGCGATCATGTGCCCGGAGTCGAGCCCGGGGTCGTCGGCGAGGAACGGCGACAGGCCGCGGGAACGGGCGACGTCGAGCATGCGATCCGTACGTCGCTCACTCATCGACGCGAGGTCGGCAACCGGGATGGCGAGAAAGTCCAAGACGTAGGCGATCGGGGCACCGTGAAAGTTGCCGTTCGATTCGACGTGCCCGTCCAGGGTCACGACCGGATTGTCGATAGCCGCGGCGAGTTCGCGGCCGGCGACGCTCCGCGCATAGGCCAGCGTGTCGCGGGCGGCGCCCGCCACCTGGGGAGCGCAACGCATCGAATAGGCGTCCTGCACGTACGTGCATTCCGGACCGGCGTGCGAGGCGACGATTGGAGAATGCGCCAGCAACGCCCGCATATTCGCCGCCGCGACCGCCTGGCCGGGCTGAGGTCGCAGCGCCTGCAGGTCGGCGGCGAACACCCGAGCCGTTCCGAGCATCGCCTCGATACTCATCGCCGCGGTGATGTCGGCCGTGCGCAGCAATTGATCGAGATCGCGCAGCGCTAGGACGAGCTGGCCGAGCATCCCGTCCGTGCCGTTGATGAGGGCCAGCCCTTCTTTCTCGGCCAGCCGCACCGGCTCGATGCCGAAAGCGGCCATGACCTCGGCGCTCGGCCGGATGTTGCCGTTGGGATCGTGGACCTGCCCTTCTCCGAGCAGGGCCAGCGCGACGTGGGCCAGGGGAGCCAAATCGCCCGAGCAACCGAGCGATCCGAACTCGCGCACGACGGGAGTGATGCCGTGATCCAACAACGCGGCCAGCGTGCGGGCGGTCGTCGCCCGTACACCGGTCCGGCCGGTCGCGAGCGTCGAGAGTCGCAGCAGCATCATGGCTCGCACGACCTCCCGCTCCACCTCGGGACCAGAGCCGGCCGCGTGGGAACGGATCAACGACTGCTGCAGCAGCGCGCGTCGCTCGACCGGAATGTGCTTGGTGGCCAGCGCCCCGAAGCCGGTCGAGATCCCGTAGTGCGGTTCGGCGTCCTCGGCCAAAGCCTCGACGATGCCGCGGGACGCCTCGATCGCGGCCAGGGCGTCGGCACCGAGTTCCACACCGATGCCGTGGCGGGCCACCGCTACGACCTCGCGCTCGCTCACCGGGCCGACACCGACGACCACCCGTTCTGCCATAGCGCCACTCTGCTCGCTGCGGCGCGACCCGGGCTAGGCCACGACCATCGAGTCTCAGATCTGAGATAGTGGCTGTTCGTGAGCGAGCGAGGTCCGGCGTTGAGCGTCGGACTGGACGTGCTGCGCCTGCTGGCCGCCACGGGCCCGGCCCCGGCCGCGACGATCGCCCGCCGTCTCGGTCATCCGAGATCCTCGACCTACCACTTGTTGAGTGTGCTCGTCGAAAACGGGTTCGTGACGCACTATCCGGACGAGCGCACCTACGGCCTGGGCGTCGCCGCCTTCGAGATAGGAACCGCATACCTTCGCCAGGATCGACTCGAACGACTCGGGCGTCCGGTGTTGGCGCGCGTCGCCGGCGCGACTCGGGCCACCGCGCAGTTGGGAGTCCTCTTGGGCGCCGAGGTGGTCTATCTGCTCAAGCAGGAACCAGCCCGATCGATCCCACTCGTCACCGATGTCGGCGTGCGCCTGCCGGCGCACCTGACCGCCTCGGGCCGTGCGCTGCTGGCCCGACTGCCGGCGGTCGAGTTCGAGGCGATCTACCCCGCGGGCACGCCGCTGGCCGATCGGACCGGGCGCGGTCCGCGATCGATCGCCGCGCTGCGACGGCTCATCGCGCGGGAGCGGACGACGGGAGTCGCGATCGAACAGGGCTACGTGAGCGTTGACATCGCCTCAGTGGCGGCGGCAGCGGTGGATCGTCGAGGCCGTCCGCAAGCGGCGGTGACCGTCTCCGTCCCGTCCGCTGACTTCGCTGGTCGCCGCACTGCACTCGTCGACGCGGTGACGCGCGCCGCGAGCGAGTTGTCCGCGCGGCTGCGATGATTCGGACCGCCGCTACGGTTGGGTCGTGCGCGCTGTCGTCATCACTCGTCCCGGACCGCCCGAAGTGCTGGCCGTCGATGAGGTTCCCGACGCCCAAGCCGGCCCCGGCGAGGTGCTGGTCTCCGTAACGGCGGCCGCCCTGAATCGGGCCGACCTGCTGCAGCGCCAGGGCTTCTACGACCCACCGCGCGGTGCTTCGCCCTACCTCGGAATGGAGTGCTCCGGCACGATCCGCGCGCTCGGTGAGGGGGTCAGCGGCTGGCAAGTGGGCGACGAGGTCTGTGCCCTGATCGCCGGTGGCGGCTACGCCGAGCTCGTCGCGGTGCCGGCCGGTCAGCTGCTGCCTCGACCCGCCAACGTCTCGCTCGTCGACGCCGCCGGATTGCCCGAGACGACGTGCACCGTCTACTCCATGTTGTTCGTCGAGGGACGCCTGCAGCCCGGCGAGACGGTACTCATCCACGGCGGCAGTGGTGGCATCGGCACGACCGCGATCCAACTGGCCGTCGCTCACGGCGCTCGCGTGGTCGCGACGGCCGGCACCCGCCGCAAGGCCGACTTCTGCCGCACGCTCGGAGCCGACGTCACCATCAATTACCGCGAGGAGGACTTCGACGAACGCGTCCACGAGGTGACCACCGGCCAGGGGGCGGACGTGATCCTGGACAACATGGGCGCGTCGTATCTCGAACGCAACATCCGGTCGCTGGGCATCGGTGGCCGGCTGGTCGTGCTCGGCCTGCAGGGCGGACGCAAGGGCGAGGTCGACCTCGGCGCCCTGTTGGCCAAACGGGCGGGCATCTTCGCCGCCGGGCTGAGGGGTCGGCCGCTCGAGCAGAAGGCGGCCATCGTCGCCGGCACGCACGCCTTCGTCTGGCCGACGATCGAATCGGGCCGCTTCCGCCCCGTCATCGATCGGGTGCTCTCGCTCGATGACGCCGTCGAGGCCCATCGGCTGATGGAATCGAGCGAGCACGTGGGGAAAATCCTGCTCCGCGTTCGCTGAGGTCCCCGCTCTCAGCGCGCGCCGACCAGGGCCGACAGCGCCTCGATCAACTGGTCGACCTCACGGGTCGTGACGTAGGGCATCAGCCCGAGATGCACGGCACCCCCCAGCTCGTCGACGCCGACCGTCTTCATCAGCTGGCTCATGCCGGTGCGACCGGTCCAGACCGAGACGCGGCGCCGAGCGAGGAATTCGCCGACCTCGGCCGGCGTATGGCCGTCCACGGTGAGCGCCAGCACCGGCACGCGGTCGGTCGAACTGCCGATGACAGTGATGCGGGGCAGCGCGCGAACTCGCTCGTCCAGATAGAGGTAGACGTCGTGTTCGTACTCGCCGATGCCCTGCAGCGACGTCAGCACCCGGCGACGCCGGCTTCCGGTCGCGGCCTCGTCGAGGTCGGCCAGGTGATCGACCGCGGCGGTGAGGCCGTCGAGCAACTCGACCGGCAGCGCGCCGAGTTCGAAGCGTTCGGGTATGTCGTCGTCGATATCGGAATCCATCTCGGCCAACAGTCCCGGCCGCGCCACGATCGCGCCGACGCTCGGGCCCCCGAAGACCGGGGCCGAGATCCCGAGCAGGTCGGCCCCGAGCTCGGCGAGATCGACCGGCAGGTGCGGCAGCGCGGCGCCCGAGTCGACCAGTAGGAGCGCGCCCACCGCGTGCGCCCGGTCGGCGACTGCGCGCACGTCGGGCACGGTTCCGGTCACCGGGTTGGCCAGCGGCACGCTGACCAATCGGGTGCGACGAGTGATCAAACCGTCGTACTGCCAGTCGGGCAGTTCGCCCGTCTCGACGTCGAACTCGGCCCACCGCACGCTGGCGCCCACCGCTCGTGCCGCGGCCATCCACGGCCGGATGTTGGCGTCGTGGTCGAGACGGTTGAGCACGACCTCGTCTCCGAGTTGCCAGTCTGCCGCGAGCAGACCGGCGAACCGACTGAGCAGCGTCGCGAGGTCGGCGCCGAGGACGACGGCATCCGGGGTAGCTCCGAGCAGATCGCCGACAGCCGCCCGGGCGGACGCGACCGACGCCGCCGCGCTGATCGAGCGAGCCGAATGGGAGCCGGGTTGGACGGGGGACCGCCGCAGCGTCGTGATGATCGCCCGAACGACCGTTTCCGGATGGAGCGCGCCGAACGGCCCGTCAAGGCTGGCCAGGCCGGCGCCGAGCGTCGGATAAAGGCCACGCAGGCGCGCCACGTCGACGCTCACATCAACTCCCCTCGACCGGTGGGCGTGGCTCGTGACCCAACCCGGCGCCCGGCCTCGACGCGGCCCTGAGCAAGACTGGACCCATGACGGAGTACAGCCAGAACGACCAGGGCGGCGGCGGCGAACCGGGCGGCCGCGCGGATTCGCCAAGCTTTCCAGAACCGGGCGCGCCTGGACAGGCCGTGACACCGGGCGGTGTCGGGCTGCCGGAGCGGCTCGACGCGGAGGATGTCGACGAGATCACCGCGATGGTGGAGCAGCCGGCCAAGGTGATGCGGATCGGCACGATGATCAAGCAGTTGCTGGAGGAGGTGCGGGCCGCGCCGTTGGACGAAGCCGGTCGCCAGCGACTGCGCGACATCCATGAATCCTCGATCAAGGAGCTCGAACAGGGTCTGTCGCCGGATCTGCGCGACGAACTCGAGCGGCTCACCCTGCCCTTCGGCAACGGCGTGCCGTCCGAGGCGGAACTGCGCATCGCCCAGGCGCAGCTGGTCGGGTGGCTGGAAGGGTTGTTCCACGGCATCCAGACCGCGTTGTTCGCGCAACAGATGGCGGCGCGGGCGCAGCTAGAGCAGATGCGCGGCCGGGCGCTGCCCGGTCACGTCGAGGGACAGCCGGGTCAGGTCGTCATCGGCCCCGGCGGCCAGGTGCTCGCGCCCGGTCCGTTCGGCCGCGGTAACGAGAGCGGCGAGCAGGGCACCGGGCAGTACCTGTAAGGGCGTCCAGACGGTCGCCCGTCAGGTGAGCGTGCTGAGGGTGTCGTCGATCAGGGCGCCGACGGCGTCCTCGTCGTTCGAGCCGATGACGTGATCGGCCGCGGCCAACACGGCCGGGTGGGCGTTCGCGACCGCGTACGAGGTGCCGGCCCACTGCAGCATCGGCAGGTCGTTGGGCATGTCGCCGACGGCGGCCACTTCCTCCGGCCCGATGCCGTGCGAGGCCGCGACCTCGGCCAGCCCGCTGGCCTTGGTCACTCCCGGCGGCGCGATCTCCAGCAGGCCGTAGCTGGAGGCATGTGTCACGCTCGCGCGTCCGGCCAACAGCGTGGACGCGTCGTGCCAGAACCGGTCCGGGTCGGCTTCCCTGTCTTTCGCCAGTAGCTTCACGGCCGGTCGGGCGATCACGTCTTCCAGCGCGGCGACCAGCGGCGGCTGCATCGGATTTCCCCGTCGGTCATGCGACGGGGAAATCTCCCAGTCATGTCGGTAGCCCGGCTCGTGGCCGAAATTTGTGCCGTACTCAACACCGAAGTAGACCGCGGGAAACGCGGCGCGCAGCTCGGAGGTGAGCACCCGCATGAGTTCGGGGCTGAGCACGTGCTCGCTGACGGTGCGATCGGCGGCCAGGTCGTAGAGCACCGCGCCGTTCGAGGCCACCGCGATCCCGGTGTGTCCGGTCGCATCGCCGATTTCGCCGAGCCATCGAGGCGGTCGGCCGGTGACGAACACGACCAGCAATCCAGCCGCGGCGGCCCGCTGCAGCGCTGCGCGATTGTTCGCCGAAACGAGCCCGTCGCTGCCGACCAGGGTGCCGTCCAGATCGGTGGCGAGCAGTCGCACGCTCACGGAACGAGGGACTCGCGTCCGCCGAGCCACGGTCGCAGCGCGAGCGGCACGTACACCGACCCGTCGGGCTGCTGATGGTGATCGAGCAGGCAGGCGATGGTGCGGGCGACCGCGCAAAGCGTTCCGTTCAACGTCGCCACCGGCTGGGTGCCGCCGTCGGTGCGGGTGCGGATGTTGAGTCGCCGAGCCTGGAACGTCGTGCAGTTGGACGTCGAGGTCAGCTCGCGATACGCGCCCTGCGAGGGGAACCACGCCTCTATGTCGAACTTGCGCGCGGCCGAGGAGCCGAGGTCACCGGCCGCGACGTCGATGACCCGATAGGCCAGTTCCAGCTTGTCCATGAACTCGCGTTCCCAGGCCAGCAGTCGTTGGTGCTCCTCGCGCGCCTCGTCGACCGGGACGTAGGAGAACATCTCGACCTTGTCGAACCAGTGCACCCGGATGATGCCGCGGGTGTCTTTGCCGTACGAGCCCGCCTCGCGCCGGAAACAGGAGGAGAAGCCGGCATAACGACGCGGCAGCGTCTCCAAGATCTCGTTCGAGTGGAACCCGGCCAGGGCGACCTCGCTGGTCCCGACGAGGTAGAGCTCGTCGTCGGCCAAGCGGTAGACCTCGGACGCGTGCGCGCCAAGGAAGCCGGTGCCCTCCATCACTTCCGGCTTCACCAGCGCGGGGGCGATCACCGGAGTGAAACCCGCCGTCCGGGCCTGGTCCATGGCCAGGTTCACCAGGGCAAGTTCCAGCTCGGCTCCGACGCCGGTCAGGAAGTAGAACCGGGCGCCACTGACCTTGGCACCGCGATCGGTGTCGACGGCGCCGAGCGCGGCACCGATTTCGACGTGATCACGCGGGTTCTCCGGGGTGGGTGGCGTGCCGACGTGTTCCAGGGTTATGAAGTCGGCCTCTGCGCCGGGAGGCACGTCCGGCTCGACGATGTTGGGCACGGCCAGGTGCGCGGCCCGTAGCGCCTCCTCGGCCGCAACCTGATCGGCCTCGGCCGCCTTCACGTGCTCGGCCAGCTCCCTGGCCCGGCTCAGCAGCGCCGGGCGGGTTCGGGCGTCCGCCTTGGCCACGTCGCGGCCCAGCGCCTTCTGCTCGGCCCGCAGAGCGTCGGCCCGGGTGACCGAGGAGCGGCGCCGGTCATCGGCGGAGAGCAACGCGTCGACCAGACTTTCCCGAGCGCCTCGCAGCCGTTGGGACGCGCGCACGCGGTCAGGGTCGTCGCGGACGAGGCGCAGGTCGATCACGGCTCAACGCTACCGGCGGCGGACGGGCCGATACTCTCGACATCGTGAGTGATCGGGTGCCCATCAAGATGCTGCACGACCGGGTGCTGGTTCGGATGCCGCGCGAGGAGGGCGAACGGCGCTCGTCCGGTGGGATCCTGATCCCGGCGACGGCGCAGGTGGCCAAGCGGTTGATCTGGGCCGAGGTGCTGGCACTGGGCAATCACGTCCGCGCGGTCGAGGTAGGTGACCGGGTGCTGTTCAGCCCCGAGGACCGGCACGAGGTCGAGATCGCCGGGGACGACTTCCTGCTGTTGCGTGAACGCGACATCCATGCGGTCGCGGCCGAACGGATCGAATCGAACACCGGCCTCTACCTCTGAACCGCCGCTGGCGCCCTCAGCTGGTTCCGTCGGCGCGGATCCGGGCCAGCCACTGACGCGATTCGGTGAACGAGGCGTCCTCGCGTCCGGCGGCAACCGGTTCCTGCTGCCCGTCACGACGCGGGTACGAACCAAGGTAGCGCACGTCGGCGCAGACTCGGTGCAATGCGCTGACCGCATCACCGACCCGTTCGTCGTCGATGTGACCCTCGCAATCGATCGAGAAGCAGTAAAGACCGATCCGGGCCTTGATCGGCCGCGACTCGATCCGCGTGAGGTTGACCGAGCGGTTGGCGAACTCGGTGAGGATCTCCAACAGCGCGCCGGCGTGATCCGTGCGCAGATAGGCGACAAGGGTCGTGCGGTCGTTGCCGGTCCGCGCCGCCGGTGGGGCGGGCCGGGTCAGTAGTACGAAGCGAGTGACGGCGCCGGGATTGTCGGCGACGTCGTGGGCCGCCGTCTGAAGCCCGTAGAGCTCCCCGGCGACCGGTGGAGCGATGGCGGCGTCGTACTCGCCGGCCGCCGCCGCCTGGGCGCCCCCCGCGGTGGAGCCGACCAGAGTCACGCGGACGCCGGGCAGGTTGTCGATCAGCCAGCGGCGCACCTGGGCCTCGGCATGCGGATGGGTAGCCAGCGACCGGATCTCCGACAGCGGCGTGCCGGGGCGTACGAGCAGGTCGAAGACGACCGGCAGATACGTCTCCTCGGCGATCACCAGCGGATCGCCGTTGGCCAGCTCGTCGAGCGTCGCGGGCACCGCGCCCTCGACCGAGTTCTCCAGCGGCACCAGCGCGCCGTCGACCTCACCGGTGCGCACCGCGTCGACCGCCAGCGTCACGGTCGCCATCGGGATCAGGTCAGCGCTGGCGGCGACAGGCAGCGAGCGCAGGGCCGCGTGGGCGAACGTGCCGGCCGGACCCAGGAAGGCCAATCGGGCGAGGTCGGTCACGTGCGAAGCGTACGGGTGAGGACGTGCCGCCTGCGCGTTCGCGTCAGCCGGCCTTGCGCTGGAGTCGGCGCAACGATGACGAGCCGCCGACCGCCGCCGCGACGGCCTCGCGCTCCTCGGGCGACAGTTCATGCTCGCCGACCCCGGCGCGGATGCCCTTTGCGTAGACGCGCGTGTCGGCTCGGCCGGCGAGTGACGTGATCGTGACGCCGCTACCGCCGTCGTCGAGCAGGGCCACCGAGAATGACAGCCGACCGGCCATGTCCTCGAACGCGTCGTAGCGGACCAGCGCTACGTTGCGCAGGCCCCGGGTCAGCTGCGACTCGATCGCGTCCAGCCGCTCCGCCAGCGCGGCCTGCGCGCTGTTGGTGCCGTCGTCGGCGGCACTTCGAGCGGCGTCGACGTCGGTCCGGATGGCGGCCAGCTGTTCGGCGACCGCCGCGGTCATCATGATGTGCCGCTCGGTGGCCTCGACGATCGTCTCTCGAGAGCTCCCCCCGGCGTTCAACACGGCCATCCCCTGGCGAAGCTTGGCCAACGTTCGCAGCGCCAGGTACGCCGCCACCAGGGCGACGTAAGCGAGGACGAGCGCGAAGATCGTGACGCCGGTGAGCACGATTCGAGGCTAGGCGGCCGTCGGCGACATTCCCGGCAGACGCGCCCGTCGACTTGGCGACTGCACACTATGTGCACTCGGATGCTCCCACGCCTGCACAAAGTGCGCAGGATGTCTGATGCAAAATGCAAAGGTTGTCACGCAGAGGACCGCAGCGCATTGTGGACTGATTATCTGCTGCCGGGCTGGAGGGTGAGCACGCGATGACCACGATCACGCCGGACGAACGCGCGGCCGATCTGACGATCGAGCGCCTCAAGCAGTTGGTCGGCCTGGTCGACTACGACGAGAAGACCGACCCGTTCCCGGTCACCTCGATGGACGCGATCGTGCTCGTGTCGGGCAATGCCACGCAGAGCGCGCACTTTTATCAGCACGCCTTCGGCATGTCGTTGGTCGCTTATTCGGGGCCGGAAACCGGAAATCGTGACCACAAGGCGTTCGTGCTGCGGTCGGGCTCGGCCCGCTTCGTAGTCATCGGCGGGGTCGCTTTGGACAGCCCCTACCTCGAGCACCATCGGCGCCACGGCGACGGCGTCATCGACCTCGCGCTCGAGGTGCCCGACGTCGACAAGTGCGTCGAGCACGCGCGAAAGTGCGGAGCCCGCATTCTGGAGGAGCCGAACGACGTCGCCGACGAGCATGGCACCGTGCGACGGGCGGCGATCGGCACCTACGGCGACACGCGCCACAGCCTGGTCGATCGTTCGCGCTACAGCGGGCCGTACCTTCCCGGGTTCATCGCCCGCGGATCCGACATGGCCGCGGCGGAACCCAGGCTTTTCCAGGCGGTGGACCACTGCGTCGGCAATGTCGAACTAGGCCGCATGGACGAGTGGGTCGATTTCTACAACCGGGTCATGGGATTCGTGAATATGGCCGAATTCGTGGGTGACGACATCGCCACCGACTACTCGGCGTTGATGAGCAAGGTAGTGGCCAACGGAAATCACCGGGTGAAGTTCCCGCTCAATGAACCGGCGGTCGGCAAGCGCAAGAGCCAGATCGACGAGTACCTCGAGTTTTACGCTGGCCCGGGTTGCCAGCACATCGCCTTGGCCACCAACGACATCCTCCGCACGACCGACGAGATGCGGGCCCGAGGCGTCCAATTCCTGCCCACCCCCGATTCCTACTACGACGATCCCGAGTTACGGGCTCGCATCGGCGCCGTACGCGTCCCGATCGAAGAGTTGAAGCGGCGGGGAATCCTGGTCGATCGCGACGAGGACGGTTATCTGTTGCAGATCTTCGGCGCCCCGGTGGGCGATCGACCGACGGTTTTCTACGAGCTGATCGAACGTCACGGCTCGCTGGGCTTCGGTAAGGGCAACTTCAAAGCGCTGTTCGAGGCGATCGAACGAGAGCAGGAACGGCGCGGCAACCTCTGACCGGCCGCGGCTGACCGGCATGCGAAGGTTGACGACGTGACCGTGCGATTTCGCGAGACGCTCGCCACGCTGCCGGCATACGTGCCGGGTCGTAGCGTGCCCGGAGCGATCAAGCTCGCAAGCAACGAGACACCCTTTCCGCCCTTGCCTCACGTGCTCGAACAGATCGCGCGTTCGGCCGGGCAGATCAACCGGTATCCCGACAACTTCGCCGGCGCGCTCACCGCTCGTCTGGCCGACCGCTACGGGTTGGACGCCACCCGCGTCGCCATCGGGTGCGGATCGGTCTCGCTGTGTACCCAGCTCGTCCAGTCGGTCGCTGATCAAGGCGACGAGATCGTGTACGCGTGGCGGTCCTTCGAGGCGTATCCGATCATCGCGGCGGTGTCGGGCGCGACGAGCGTGCAGATCGCACTCGATGATCACGTGCACGACTTGGACGCGATGCTGGCCGCGACGACTTCGCGGACCCGGCTGATCTTCGTGTGCAACCCGAACAATCCGACCGGCACCGCCGTGCGTCGGACCGAACTCGAAGCGTTCCTCGACCGGGTGCCCCCGGACGTTCTCGTCGTGCTCGACGAGGCCTACCGCGAGTTCGTCTCCGACCCGGACGTCCCCGACGGGCTGACGCTGCTCGACGCGCACCCCCACGTCGTCGTGCTC
>JAFAWL010000419.1 GCA_019241805.1 Actinomycetota bacterium | reverse complement strand
GCTCGACCGGCCGCCGAATGCTCCACCGCTCGCGGTCGGGCGCTTCCAGGTGATCGATCACCTGTACGTCACGACCGGCTCGATCAAACGGACCTCGTCGGCGTTCGAGCGCGCCGGGGTCACCGTCCGGAGCTCCGATCCGGACTCCTCTCGGGCCGACGCTCGCCTGGGCACGGTGGGCCTCGGGATCATCGCCTCCGAACACGCCCCGAGTGGCCGCGCGCGATTCGGCGGCATCGCGTTCACGGTCCAGGATCTCGATGCCCTGTTCGACGAGCTGGGGCAGACGTTCCTGTCGCCACCGAAACCAGCCCGACAGCCCTCGCGACGCATCGCGGCCGCCCGTCCCCCGCTCGGCCTGGGCCTACCAGTCGCATTCATGACGCCCCCGCCGGAGTCCGGTGAACCGCTGCCCGGATCGTGGGAATAGTCCTGCTGTGACTAGTGTTGTTTCGATCTACTAGCCGGTCGCGGTTGCTCCACCGGCTGTCGTTCCGCGAGAGAGGCAAGCCATGCGTGAGGTCCTCGACGACGTCGCCGCCTGGGCCGCCGCCGGCCGAGCGTCGGCCGCCGCGACGGTGGTGCGCACCTGGTCGAGCGCACCCCGCCAGCCCGGGGCGGCCATGGCCGTGTCCGACACCGGCGAGGCCGTCGGCAGCGTGTCCGGCGGATGCGTCGAGGGCGCGGTCTACGAGCTCGGGCGTGAGGTGATCGACTCCGGCACGGCGGTCCTGCAGCGATACGGCGTCTCCGACGACGACGCGTTCACGGTGGGCCTCACCTGCGGCGGCACGATCGAGTTGTTCGTCGAGAAGGTCGACACCGCGAGCTTTCCGGAGATCGTGCAGTTGGCAGCCGACGTGCGTGATCACGTACCGGTCGCGTTGGCCACGGTGATCGAGGGGCGGGCCGAACTGGGCGCGCGACTGATCGTCTGGAACGACCGCGCCAGTGGAACGCTCGGCTCGGCGCGGCTGGACGAAGCCGTGATCGACGACGTTCGCGGCTTCCTGGCCCAGGGACGGTCGGGTGTACTGCACATCGGTGCCGACGGCCAGCGACGCGAGGACGAACTCACTATCTTCATCGAGTCGTTCGCTCCGCCGCCGCGCATGTACGTTTTCGGGGCGACCGACTTCGCCGGTGCGGTGGTCCGCATCGGCCGCTACCTCGGCTACCGCGTGACGGTCTGCGACGCGCGCCCGGTGTTCGCGACGGCGAAGCGCTTCCCGGAGGCCGACGAGATCGTCGTCGACTGGCCCCACCGCTGGCTGCCGACCGTGCCCGTCGATGAACGCACCGCCCTGTGCGTGCTGACACACGACCCCAAGTTCGACATTCCGCTGCTCGAGGTAGCCCTCAAGACCGAGGCCGGCTACATCGGAGTGATGGGTTCTCGTCGGACGCACGACGACCGGACGGCGCGGCTGCGCGAGATCGGCATCACTGAGGAGCAGTTGGAACGACTGCACTCGCCGATCGGACTCGACCTCGGCGCCCGTACGCCCGAAGAGACCGCGGTGTCGATCGCGGCCGAGATCGTGTCACTGCGCTGGGGCGGTACCGGTCGGCCCTTGCGCCTGTTGCAGACACCGATCCACGTCGGCGAATGAACTAGACACGGAAAGGCCTCGCTTAGAGCAGCCCGCGACCGCCGTCGACGTAGAGCACCTGGCCGGTGACATAGCTGGCTTCCTCGCTGACGAAGTAGAGCGCTGCCTCGGCGATGTCGGCCGGTTGCCCGACCCGGCGCACCGGCGTCGCCGCCGCCACCTCGGCCAGGCGTTGCTCCAACGGCACACCCAACCGCTCGGCGGTAGCCCGCGTCATCTCGGTGTCGATGTAGCCCGGAGCGATGGCGTTGACCGTGATGCCGAACGGCCCGAGCTCGATCGCGACCGTCTTGGTGAATCCCTGCAGACCCGCCTTGGCAGCCGCGTAGTTGGCCTGGCCCCGGTTGCCGAGGGCCGAGGTGGAGGACATGTTCACGATTCGACCGTACTTCGCCGGCACCATGAAGCGCTGCGCGGATTTGGTGACATTGAAAGCACCGCGCAGGTGCACCTGCATGACGCTGTCCCAGTCGTCACTCGTCATCTTGAACAGCAGGTTGTCGCGGGTGACTCCCGCATTGTTGATGAGAATGTCCAGGCGGCCGAACCGGTCAACGAGACGCTCGACCGCCGCGTCGACCGAGACGGCATCGGCAACATCGGCCTCCAGTGCCACGGCCGACCCCCCGGTCGCCTGGAGTGCTCTTACGGTTTCGGCGGCTGATTCCTCGGACAGATCGAGGACTCCGACGGCGGCGCCGTTCTCCGCCAGCCGGCGCGCAATTCCGGCGCCGATACCCCGGGCCGCGCCGGTGATCAGCGCCACGCGATCCGTCAGATCAGCCACTCGCTCTTCCCCTCTGGTTGCGACCGAGCATCGAATCTGGCGACCGCCGGATCGGTTCGACCAATACTATCCGTGACATGACGGGTCAACCCGGATCGATCGGCGCGCTGCAACATGCGTGACGTCGTCATCTGCGAGCCGGTTCGCACGCCGGTCGGCGCGTACGGCGGCACGCTGAAGTCCTTGACGGCGGTAGACCTGGCGGTGGCGGTGTTACGCGGCTTGCTGGACCGGACCGGCTTGGACCCGAACGTGATCGACGAGGTCATCCTCGGCCACAGCTATCCGACCAGCGATGCCCCGGCCATCGGTCGCGTCGTCGCCCTCGACGCGGGCCTGCCCGTCAGCGTGGGCGGATCACAGGTTGACCGGCGGTGCGGATCGGGCTTGCAGGCCATCATCAATGCCGTCATGGCCGTACAGACGGGCGCCAGCGACGTGGTCGTGGCCGGCGGGACCGAGAGCATGAGCAACGTCGCCTTCTACTCGACCGACATGCGGTGGGGCGGTGCCCGCACCGGTGTGCAGCTTCACGACGGACTCGTGCGCGGTCGGGTCACCGCCGGCGGCCGAAGCCATCCGGTGCCGGGCGGGATGCTCGAGACGGCGGAGAACCTGCGGCGGCAGTATGCGATTCGGCGCGCGGAACAGGACGAACTTGCGCTGCAATCGCATCGCCGCGCCGTCGCCGCCCAGCATTCCGGCGTGTTCGCCGAGGAGATCGTGCCGATCGAACTGTCGACCCGATCGGGATCGGTGACCGTGGACCGCGACGAACACCCGCGCGCGGACACATCGTTGGAGAGCCTGGCGCGATTGAAACCGATACTGCTGAGCAGCGATCCGGAAGCTACCGTCACCGCGGGCAACGCCAGCGGCCAGAACGACGCGGCCGCCCTCGTCCTGGTCACGACCAGCGAGCGAGCCGAGCAACTGCGGATTCAACCGTTGGCTCGGCTGGTCAGTTGGGCGGTCGCCGGCGTCAGCCCGGAGGTCATGGGCATCGGGCCGGTGCCGGCGACGGCGCGGGCGTTGACCCGGGCCGGTCTGACCCTTGCCGATATCGACGTCGTCGAATTGAACGAGGCGTTCGCCGCCCAGGCTCTGGCCGTAACGCGGGAATGGGGCTTCACCGATTCGGATTGGCAACGCACCAACCCGCACGGGTCGGGCACCTCGCTCGGTCACCCGATCGGAGCGACCGGGGCGCGAATGCTCGGAACGCTCACCCGCGAACTTCATCGGCGACAGGCCCGCTACGGCCTGGCCACCATGTGCATCGGCGGCGGTCAGGGTCTGGCCGCCGTCATCGAGGCGGTCGCGCCCTAGCTGCCCCTTCGCCTCTGGCACCCCTGGTACCCCCTCGACACCTCAGGACGCCCCCCGGGCTGGACGCAAGCTGAGCGCCGGGTATATAGTTGGTTGCTGCAACTATCTTTATCTCGGGCCCTGGCTCGACGCCCCGGAGGCAGGTCAGGCAACGCCTCGGCCTTCGGCCCGCCGGCCTCGACGAACGGATCTTGATGACCTCCTCTGAACGCACGACCGGTTACCAGCCCGGCACCGACCCGATCGACCACGTCCCCGGCGAGACCACGACGATGTCGCACCGCGAGATCCTGACCGCGATGTCGGGGCTCTTGCTCGGCATGTTCGTCGCGCTGCTGTCTTCGACCGTCGTCACCAACGCGCTGCCGCGGATCATCACGGCCCTGCACGGAAACGAAACCGGCTACACCTGGGTTGTGGCGGCAACGCTGCTGGCGATGACGGCCACCACGCCGCTGTGGGGAAAGCTGTCCGACCTGATCAGCCCCAAGGCCCTGGTGCAGTCCGCACTCGTCATCTATGTCGCCGGTTCGGCGGTCGCCGGCTTCTCGCAGAACGTCGGCATGCTCATCGCCGCCCGCACGCTGCAAGGCGCCGGAGCCGGGGGTCTCATGGCCTTGGTGCAGGTCGTCATGGCCCGCATCATCGCCCCGCGCGAGCGCGGTCGTTACAGCGGCTACCTCGGCGCCGTGTTCGCGTTGGCCACAGTGACCGGTCCCCTGGTCGGAGGCGTGATCGTCGACACCTCGTGGATGGGTTGGCGCTGGTGCTTCTACGTCGGCGTTCCGTTCGCGATCCTCGCCTTCGGCGTATTGCAACGCACCTTGCGCCTGCCCGCCAACCGCCGCGACGACGTACACATCGACTACGCCGGGGCGACTCTCATAGTCGGCGGCGTCAGCCTGTTGTTGATCTGGGTTTCGTTGGCCGGTCAGGAGTTCGCCTGGGGCTCCGTATGGACAGGGATCCTCGTCCCGATCGGCGTGATCCTGCTGACGGCCGCCTTCGCGGTCGAGGCACGGGTGAGCGAGCCGATCATTCCGCTGCGCCTGTTCAAGAACCGCACCGTCAGCCTGGCGTCGCTGGCGAGCCTCTTCGTGGGCTCATCCCTGTTCGGTGTCACCGTCTTTCTCAGTCAGTACTTTCAGATCTCGCGCGGCAAGACGCCGACCATGTCCGGCATCTACTCGACCCCGCTGATTCTCGGCATGTTCCTCACATCGCTCATCGTCGGGCGGGTCATCACCCGAACTGGGTTGTGGAAGCGATACCTGGTCGGCGGTGGGGTGTCGCTCGTGATCGGTATGGCCCTGTTGGCGACCATCCGATCCGACACGAACTACGCCGTCATCGCTGCCGGTATGGCGCTGGCCGGCATCGGTATGGGCGCGACGATGCAGAACTTGGTGTTGGCGGTGCAGAACACGGTCAGCATGCGCGACATCGGGTCGGCGTCCGCGTCGGTCGCCTTCATCCGATCGCTGGGCGGGGCCATCGGCGTCAGCGCGCTCGGCGCGGTACTGGCCACCCAGGTGACCGAGCACATCAATACAGGCCTGAGCAAGCTAGGGGTGTCGTCGGGACAATCCACGGGCAACAGCGTGCCCGACCCCTCCAAGCTCCCGGCGCCGGTCGCCCACGTCGTCGAGTCGGCCTATGGCATCGGCACGGCCTGGGTGTTCGGAATCAGCGCCGTCGCCGCGCTGATCGGCGCCTTCGTAATTCCGTTCATCCGGGAGGTTCCGCTGCGCACCACCAACGCCGAACCGGAGTCGGCGTCCAAGGCCGAAGGCGCGGGGGTGAACGCGGCGACGGCGCCGGACGGCCCGGCAATTCTGATCATGGCGGCCGAGACCGTCGCCGCGGCCGAGGGCCTCGAAGAGCGGATCTGATCGTGCCGACCACTACGTCTGACCCCGTGCTCGTCCCGGCGGGATCCGCTGCCGAGGACGTTCGCACGATCGAACGCGAGCTGCGCCGGTTACTTGCCCGGGCCCGCACTGTCTCGAGCGCGACCGCCACCGCCGTTCACCCACAACTGGATCCGGCGCTCTACGCGCTCTTGATGGACGTCGTCGCCGTCGCGCCGGCTCGAGCCGTTGATCTCGTTCAGCGCCGCGGGATCTCCAAAAGCGTGATCAGTCGTCAGGTGGCCACGCTCGAAGGCCTCGGCCTGATCACGCGCGAGACCGATCCGAACGACGCCCGGGCGTCCGTGATCGTATTGACCGAAGCCGGTCGAGAGGCGGCGCGCACGATCGAGGCCGCCCGCCGCACCTATCTCAAGCGGTTGTTCGAAGACCTGTCCGCGGCCGACCTCACGCAGATCGCCCACTCACTCGGGCGCCTTAACGACGTCCTCGGATAGTGAGGCTCCGGATGACTGGCGGATACGACAGCCCGGTCCGGGCGGGCCCGATCCTGGCCGGAGTGGACGGCGGCGCCGGAACCGCCGAAGTGGTCCGATCGGCCGCCCGGCTCGCAGCCAGCGCAGGCGCCGAACTCGTGGTCGCTCACGTCGTCACGACCACGAACTCCATGCTGCCCGAGATCGCGGCGCTGAACCTTGCTACCGCCGAAGACGACGCCCTGGCCGCCCTCGTCCCGGAGATCTGCATCGCGCTCATCGGGACCGCGCAGCCCTGGCGCGTCGTCACCGCCACCGGCAATCCGGGAATCGAACTGGCTCGCCTGGCCGAGCGCCTTCATCCCGCAGCGATCGTCGTGGGGGCGGACAGCTCCGGTTGGCTGGCGCGGCTTCGCCGCGGATTCGACGGCTCGGTCCCCGCTCAGCTGTCGCGGCGACAGACCGCACGGATCGTCGTCATTCCCGGCGCGTGTTCACGGCCGCGCCGTACAGCTGATCAGGTCGACCCGGTCGTCCCGTAGCGCGTCTGAATCAGTTGAGCGGACCGAACACTTCTTCGTAGTCGGCGCGGATCTCGACGGATGCGAACTCGAGATCAGCCTCGATCGACAAGACGAGTGGTCATGCGACGAACTCATCGCCGACGCGGTGCAAATCACAGGGCCACTCGACACGCTTCGCAGCTGCCGATAAAAGAAATTGAGAAGTCCGCTTTCTTGTGACCTGCGCGTACCGCCGGACGAGTCGAGCATCAACAACCTCCTCGTCAGCGCCACGTTGGCGAGCGCCCGCAGCGTGTGAACCGGCACGAATAACACCACTTGCAGGTGTTTGATCTGACCCGCTTGCGGGTAGGCGCACGCACAGAGAGCGACGGATGAGTCACGTGGTTGACGTTTCTCCACGGCCCGCGTTCAACCGTGAGCGAAGGGACCGACTCACTGCTGCTCGCGGAGAGCAATCATGGTCCACGGTGCGACAGACCGACTGATAGACCCGTGGGGTGCGCGCACGCCGTACGGACCGGGCGACACCTGGCCGGCTCGTGTCGACGAGTGCTATGCCGACGGCATCGAGCCGACCCAGGCGCAGCGGTGGGTGCAGACCGCGTCGTTGTTGCATTCCAACGGCGACGCCATGGATATAGCGGTCGCTGACGGTCAGATCGTCGGTGTGCGTGGTCGTGCTGAG
Organism: Actinomycetota bacterium; assembly: GCA_019241805.1. Classification (GTDB taxonomy): domain Bacteria; phylum Actinomycetota; class Actinomycetes; order Mycobacteriales; family Jatrophihabitantaceae; genus JAFAWL01. Next base: position 5,990 of record JAFAWL010000419.1, on the reverse strand, counting down.
GATCGGGTGAACCGCGGCAGACTCGACATCAAGGATCTGTTCGCCTGGCAGGCGAATAACGCCACTGACCGGTTGACCCAGCCGTTGCTGCGTCGCGACGGTGAGCTGGTGCCCGTGAACTGGGACACCGCTATGGCGGCTGTCGTGGGTCGCTCGCGCCAGCTGCTCGACTCGGACGGTCCCGGGGCGATCGCGTTCTATACGACCGGGCAGTTGTTCGCCGAGGAGTACTACACGTTGGCGACGATCGCCCGGGCCGGCATCGGCACGAACCACTTGGACGGCAACACCCGCCTCTGCACAGCGACGGCCGGCGAAGCCTTGAAGGAGACCTTCGGCAGCGACGGCCAGCCGGCGTCGTATACCGACGTCGATTTCGCCGACGTCATCGCGCTGTTCGGCCACAACGTCGCCGAGACGCAGCCGGTGCTGTGGATGCGGATCCTCGACCGACTGGCGGGACCTGAACCGCCGCGCCTGCTCGTAGTCGATCCACGCCGCACTGCGGTCGCGGCCAAGGCGACCGTGCACCTGGCGCCGCGACCGGGAACCAACCTGGCCGTCATGAACGCGCTGCTGCACGAAGTGATCGCCCACAAGTGGGTCGACCAAAGCTGGGTCGACGAACACACCGTCGGCTTCGACGAGTTGCAGCAGCGGGTTGCGGACTGCACTCCTGAGTGGGCGGCTGAGATATGCGACCTCGACGCCGATGACATCCGCGCCGCGGCTGCGCTGGTCGGCTCGGCCGAGCGACTGCTGGCGACAGTCCTGCAAGGCTTCTACCAATCCCACCAGGCGACGGCCGCGGCCGTTCAGGTCAACAATCTGGTGCTGCTGCGGGGAATGCTCGGCCGGCCGGGCTGCGGCGTTCTGCAGATGAACGGGCAGCCGACGGCGGAGAACACTCGCGAGTGCGGCGCCAACGGAGACCTGCCGGGATTCCGCAACTGGGAGAACACCGAGCACATCGCGCAGTTGGCCAAAGTGTGGAACGTCGAACCGCTGCAAATCCCGCACTACACGCCGCCGACGCACGCAATGCAGATCTTCCGTTACGCCGAACAGGGCAGCGTCAAGTTCCTCTGGATCAGCGGCACCAATCCCGCCGTCTCATTGCCCGAGCTGTCGCGGATCCGATCCATTCTGGCCAAAGTGGGGCTGTTCGTCGTCGTTCAGGACATCTTCCTCAGCGAAACGGCGCAGTTGGCCGATGTCGTTCTTCCGGCCGCGACCTGGGGCGAGAACACCGGCGTCTTCACCAACGCTGACCGCACGGTGCACTTGTCCGAGCAGGCGGTGGAACCACCCGGCGCGGCTCGCTCCGACCTCAACATCTTCCTGGAGTACGCGGCCGCGATGCGCCTGACCGACAAGGACGGCGAGCCGCTGATCAAGTGGACCGACCCCGAGTCGGCCTTCGAGGCCTGGAAGCAGTGCAGCGCCGGACGGCCGTGCGACTATTCCGGGCTCAGCTACGCGTTGCTGCGCGAACACGGCGGCATCCAATGGCCAGTGACCGCCGATGCACCGGTCGGAACCGAACGGCTCTACTCCGACGGGCATTTCTGGGCTGCTCCCGATGTCTGCGAGTCCTACGGCCGGGATCTCGCCACCGGCGCGTCGGTGGAAGAGACGGAATATCGCGCGCTCAACCCGAACGGTAAAGCCATCCTCAAGGCGGCGGAATTCGTGCCGCTGCACGAGGATGTCAGCGACGAATACCCGATGCAGCTGATCACCGGTCGCACCATCTTCCATTTCCACACGCGCACCAAAACCGGCCGAACACCGCAACTGAGGGCGGCGGCGCCCGATGTCTGGGCCGAGCTCAGTCCGATCGACGCCGCCCGGCTCGAAGTGAGTGAAGGCGACCTGATCGACGTCGAGTCGCCCCGTGGCGCCATCCGGGCCGCGGTCCGGCTGACCGAGTCCCGGCCCGGCGTCGTCTTCGTACCGTTCCACTACGGGTACTGGGATGTCGCTCGCAGCGGCCCCGAAGCGGGTCAGCCCGGACGGGCCGCGAACGAGCTGACGATCACGGACTGGGATCCGGTGTCGAAGCAGCCGATATTCAAGACCTCGGTCTGTCGAGTGAGTCGAGTGCCGGGATCGGAGGACGTGCCCGGTGCCGCTGATGAGCTGCTCGCCGCCGCCGACGAGACGACCGCGGCCGATCAGCGGTACGGCGCCGCCGATGAGATGAGTCAGCGATGAGCGGACATGCCGGATTGCGGTACGCGTTCGCACGGGTGCATCACGGCGAGACGGAAATGGTCTCGCACCTGGAGCACCTGGCCGCAAAACACCGAGCGGATCACGAAATCTACTTCGTGGCTCTCGACATGGCTGAGTGGTCGCGGACGAACCTGCGCCAGAGCGCGCAGGTCGCCGCCGACCACGACATCGGGCTGAGTCAGCGATCCCCGGGCCCGGGCCCCCTGGATCGGCTGCAGGAGGGAATGTCGACCCTGCTCGGCCGTCGACCCGAGCCGGGGCTCCTGCTGCTCGAAGACCTACGCGATGCCTATCTCAGGGCATCGCAGACCTCGCTGGCCTGGGAGATGCTCGCCCAACACGCGCAGGCCGCCCACGACACCGACATTCTCGAGCTCGCTGGTCGCTGCCATCCGCAGAACCTGCGGCAGATCCGCTGGTGCAACACGATGCTGAAGACGCTGGCGCCGCAAACGCTCACAAGTCTCTAGCGACGGTAGGCGAGCGGTTCCTGCGGGCACATCTGTGCCATGGCTGACGTGAACCGAAATGAGTCCGACCGCTCTGAGCGGGAAGGCGACGATCTCGGCATGACTGAGGACGACGAGCGGGCCGCGCAGGAGAAGCTTGCCCGCGAGGGTGAGCCCCAGCGAGATCGACTCGGTAACGAGGACGGGGCCAGCTGACGCTCGCTCTCATGATTGTGCGGCCGATGATCACTGGGTTGATGCGGTCCGTCGCGGCTCAATCTGAGTGCTGATGGCGCCGATTGCACCATTCGGTGCTAGCGTGGATGCATCGAGGTCGTCTTCGAGCCCGCTGCCTGCGAACTCCAGCCTTGGTGAACGCCTATCTAGGTGCATCCCAGCCCGGCAGGCAGTGCCCGAGTCGAGGTGTTACCGGTCGAGAGGACCGGTCCGAAATGAGTCACGCATTCGTCGAGTACGACGACGCCCGCTTCCGATCGTTCGGTCTATCGATCGATCTGGAGGCCCCGTCGGTTGCGGTGACGGGCGCCTTGGATCTGGCCACGGGTCGCCTGTTGGTCGACGCCGTCGATCTCGCCTCGTCGGGGCTGGACGCCGCCGGGCACGCGGTGACAGTCGATCTTCGCGACCTGGAGTTCTTGGACGCCGCCGGAATCGGTTCCATCATCGCGGCCCGCAACAGCGCGCGGACGCGACGCAGCACCGTCCGGGTCGACGCCCACGGACGCATCGAGCGAATCCTGCTCATCGCCGGAGCCGCCTCGCTGCTGCACCGCGCAACGCTGGCCTAGCCGCAAGACACCTAGCCGTACCACCTAGCTGAACGACACGGGCCGCGGATACGCCGCACCTCGTCCGGGGCAGACCGTGGAGGTGCGGACGGCTGAGCTCGACCTGGCGGGCGTGACTCTCGGCGTCGAGGAGGAGTACCACCTCGTCGAACCGGACACCTTTCGACTGGCGCGACGTCCGCTGCTCAGTGAGCAAGCCGACGCGCGGTCGGTCGGACCGCATCTGCAGGCCGAGATGTTGACCAGCCAGTTGGAAGCGGCAACCGAAGTGTGCACGGACTTGCGCCAGGTGCGTGACGCCATTGCGGCGATGCGCCTCGAGGCGGCAACGGCCGCCGCCGCGCACGGCACGCTCCTGCTCGGCACCAGCACTCATCCGCAGGCGGGCCTGGACGAGATCGAGATCGCGCCCCGGGACCGCTATCGGCGGCTGCTGGACCGATACCGCAGCGTGGTAGGCGAATTGAATTTGTGCGGCTGCCACGTGCACGTGTCGGTCCCTAACCTCGACGTTGCGCTCGCCGTCATGAATCACGCGCGGCCGTATCTGCCGTTGCTGGCTGCCCTCACCGCCAGCTCGCCTTTTCACGAGGGGCGCGACACCGGTTACGCCAGCATCCGCCTGGCCCGCCTGGCACTGTGGCCACAGGGCGGCCCTCCCCCGCACCTGGCCTCGGCGCAGGACTATCAGCACCTACTGGCCGCCCTCACGGCCAGCGGCATGATCGACGAACCGAGCGAACTGTTGTGGGAACTGCGTCCCTCGGCGCGGTATCCCACGGTGGAATTTCGAATTGCCGACATGTGTCCGGACATCGACGACGTGGTGCTCTACGCAGGGCTGGTGCGCTCACTCGTCCGTACGCTCATGCAGCGAATCATCAGCGCAACGCCCGCGCCCGTCGTCCCCGACCCGCTGCTTTCGGCGGCCCGGTGGCGGGCCGCGCATTACGGCTTGACCGAGCGGCTGTGGAGCGACACCGGGCAGGCGCTGTTGCCGGCCGCTGACGTCATCGAGCAGTTCTGGAACGAGCTGGCGCCAGATCTCGAACGACACGGCGAGAGCGGCGAGCTCGAAGCGTTGCTGGCGCAGGTGCTGAAACGCGGGAATTCCGCGACCCGGCAGCGTCAGGTGTTCGCCGAGACCGGAGCGCTAACCGAGGTCATCCGCGACGCGGTGATCCTCACGATGCCACCGAGCCGACACGGGACCAGAACAGCGACAACGTGAGTGCGCCGGCGAGAAGCACGTCGAGGTCGACGCTCTCGTCCGGCCCGTGCCAGCGATCTTCGGGCAGGCCGGTGCCGAAGAAAAGCACCGGCGCGTCGGTCGCCGCGGCGAGCAACGCGGTGGGGGCGCTGCCCGCATTACGCATCCGTCCGACCGGACACCCCCACGCGTCGCTCATCGCCTCGGTGAGCGCCGCCAGCGCCGGATGATCCGGTGGAGTGAGATACGGCGGCTGGCTGATCATGTCGGCGACCTGCACCGTCGCCCGAAATGGTGGCCGAACGGTGTCCGTCACCCAACGGCGCAACTTCTCCGCGATCGCGTCCGGCTTCTGCTCGGGCACCAGCGACACCTGGATGCGAGCGCTCGCCGACGACGGGATGGTGCCGGTGGTGGGAGGCGCGGGCTCCCCGGCCGCAAGCATGATCACCTCGGCGGCCGGGCGGTCGTAGAGCAATTCACCGACGCCGTAGCCGGATTCGCCCTGCACGGCCCGCACGCCGGTCCGCATGACCCAATCCGATTCATCATCGGACAGCGCCGCTAAGGCGGCCCGCTCGTCGGGCTCCGGCTCGATCACGTCGTCGTAGAACCCGGGAACGGTCACTCTCTGGGCGGGGTCATGCAGGGCGGCGACGAGCCGTGCGATTTCGCTCAGCGGATTGGGCGCGGCTCCGGACACCGACCCCGCATGCACGTCGACGACCGGACCATGGATCTCGACTTCGGCCTGCATCATGCCGCGAATGCCCGTGCAGACAGCCGGTCGGTCGGCGGCCCACGTCATCGTGTCGCTGAGGACGACGAAGTCCGCAGCAAGCTCGTCGTCGTGCGCCGCGAGGCAGTCGGCCAGATGCGGCGAGCCGAGTTCCTCTTCGCCTTCGACCAGCAGCGTCACATTGACCGGCGGCGCTTCATGACCGGTGCCCAGCAGCGCCCGTAACGCCCAGAGATGTGCGGCGACCTGACCTTTTGCATCGGAGGAACCTCGGCCGTGCAGTCGGCCCGCCTTGACGGTGGGACGGAACGGTTCGGACTGCTGCCATTGCTCTTCGTGCACGGTGCGCACGTCGTGATGCGAGTAGACCAGCACCGTCGGGGCGCCCGGGGCGCCGTGCCATTGCGCGAAGATCGCCGGTGCGCCGTCGGTCGGCCACACCTCCACCCGCGGGAACCCGACCGTGCGCAACGTAGCCACGAGCCACTCGGCCGAGTCGCGCATCGGCTGTTCATGTTCGGTCGACCCGGCGATCGACGGAATAC
>JAFAWL010000223.1 GCA_019241805.1 Actinomycetota bacterium | reverse complement strand
TGAAGGCGCCCATCGTGATCGGCCGCGATCACCTGGACTGCGGTTCGGTCGCCTCGCCATACCGCGAGACCGAGGCGATGCTCGATGGATCGGACGCGATCGCCGACTGGCCGCTTCTCAACGCGATGGTGAACGTGGCCTCGGGGGCATCGTGGGTCTCGATTCATCACGGTGGCGGCGTCGGCATCGGCCGCTCGATCCACGCCGGTCAGGTGTCCGTGGCCGACGGCACGCCGCTCGCGGCCGAGAAGCTGGCGCGGGTGCTGACCAACGACCCCGGCATGGGGGTCATCCGGCACGTGGACGCGGGCTACGAACAGGCGATCGAGGTGGCCACCGAACGACACGTGCGGGTGCCGATGCGCGAGGGCTAGTGGTCCGTCGCCCCGGCCGCACGCGAAAGGGGAGCGTGCGGACCGGAAAGCAACGCCGGATTGGGCGCCCTCAGGCCGGGCCCCGTCGACGAGCCAGTGCGAGTGCGAGCAGCCCGACCGCGCCCAGGGTCAGCCCCACGCCGAGCAGTTGCCCGGTATCGCTACCGGTTACCGCCAGCCCCGCCTTCGTCATCCCCTGCGAGGTGTCAGGCGTGATGATCGGACGGTCGGCCACGGTCGTCGCGACCGCCGTTCCGGCCCCGCTCACCGTGACTGGTGTCGCGTCCGGTTCGAGCTGATAGCCGGCTGGCGCGGCCCGCTCCTTGAGGTAGTAGCTGCCCGCCGGAAGCGTGGAGACCGTGCAGCTACCACTGCTGTCGGTGCGGCAACTGCCGACCACGGTGTCGGCCGGGCTCGCGGTCTGAAGTCCGGGCGTTTCGTTGCTCTCCCGGTAGAGGTCGTAGACGGCATTGCTCAACGTTCGGGCCCGGTTCGTCGCGTCGACCTTCGTCACGATCAGCGTCCACGTCGTCGGCGGCTGCACCGGAGTGGTGAGCGGGGTGTCGCCGACCGGCGTTACGGGCGGTGTGGTGACCGTCCGCTCGTCGGCAACCGTCGTCGCTGCCAGGTCCGAGCCGGCGTTCGTCGCATCGATCACGACCGCGTCCGAGTTCGGCGCGACGCCGTAGCCGATGGGCGCGACTGTCTCATGCCAGCGGTAGCTGCCGGGCGAGAGACCGTCGATCCGGCAGGTCCCGTCGGCTCCCGTCGTGCACGACGGCCCGCTGGCAGCGCCATCCTTGAGCAGCGCGAACTGCGCGCCGGCAAGGGTGGTCTTGCTCGACGCGTCGATCTTCTTCACGGTCAGCGAAGACGTCGGCGGCGTCCTCACCCGGCTGTTGGTGATCTCCTTCACGCCGATCGAGGGAGGGTTGATCACCGCGACGGTAACCGTCGTCTGGGCGGCCACACCGGTGGGCAGTTGGTAGCCGGCGGGCGCCTTGGTCTCGACCCAGACGTACGTGCCGAGGGCGAGCCCGGTGACCAGGCAGCCGCCGGGACCCACCGTCGTGTTCGAGCCGGTCGTACACGAGCTCACCCTTGTCCCGTCCTTGAACAGGTCGAAGACTGCGTCGTCGAGATACGTACCGTCGTCTGACTCCTTCTGGATGAAGGTGGCCCCGCCGCTCTGGCTGCCGCTCGGATAGACGAACAGCGGGATGTCCGTCGTGCCGCCGGTCGTGACGACCGGTAGGTAGCTCGCGGGCGGCGTCGCATAGCCCGGCGGAAGGTTGCTCACCGTAGCCTTTACGCTGAGATCGGTTTGATATCCGGCCCACTTGCAGGCGCCGGTCGCGTCGGCGGTGCAGCTGCCCTGGATGTCGCCGGTCACTTTGTCGGTGAACGTCACGGTCACACCGCCGACACCTGCGTGCGTCTGCCAATCGATCACGTGCAGTCGCGCGGTGACCGGGGCGGCCGAGGCGGGCGCCGCGAGCATGAGCGATCCGGCGAGCAGCCCACCCGCGGCGACTCCGGCACCGAGCGCGGAACGCCAGTGCGGTGCGAATGTCCGGCGGCAGCGACCGAGCGCCATGGGTGACCTCCCTGGGACGGGTAGCTCATGAAATCGACGTGAGCTCGTTGCCACGGAAGGCTCACATGCCCACGCATGGCGTATCAATGGAGTGAGGTCCAGCCGAGCTGAGCGACCCAGACCTACCAGCGCCACTGCCGCAGGTGAGCGTGCCCGTATGTCTCGCGTCGAGCAGACGCGCTGCCAGGATGGGCGGATGACCAGCCACGACAGGCGGCCCCGGCGGTGGTATCGGTGACGGCGATGTCCCTACCGATCACGACCGAACGCCTGGTGCTGCGTGTGTTCACACCCGAAGACGCCGAAGACCACTTTGCGTACTGGCATCTGCCCGAGGTCGCCGCGTACGTCCCTTGGGAACCGGGGGACCGCGCGCAAGCACGGGCTTCATTGCAGAAGCGGATCGAGTCCGACCATCTCGACGACGAGGGCAGCGTGTTGTTCTTGGCGGTCGAGTTGGGCGGCTGGGTCGTGGGCGAGGTGATGCTTTCGTGGGTCAGCCGGGAACATCAGCAAGGTGAGGTCGGCTTCGCGCTACACCCGGGTGCGCACGGGCGCGGCATCGGATCCGAAGCCGCCCGCGAGATGCTGAGGCTCGGATTCGAGACGCTGGACCTGCATCGAATCTTCGGCCGTTGCGACACGCAGAACACCGCGTCGGCCCGGATGATGGAGCGCTTGGGTATGCGTCGCGAGGCGCATCTGCGAGAGAACGAATTCTTCAAGGGCCGGTGGTCGGACGAGTACGACTACGCCATCCTGCAAGCGGAATGGCGGGCGCGTTCAGACCAATCCTGACAATCGAATCACCGCAACCGCGGGCCGGTCCGGGGCCAGCCAGTGCAGTTCATCGAGTTGATCTCGCGCCACCCACCGCACCTCATCGTGATCGAGGCCGGTCATCGGTTCACCGTCGATGAGCAAGGCTGTGTAGACCCGCAGCTCCAGATCGGAGCGGATCGGCGTGCAGTCGAGCAACGCGCCGACGGCAATCTCGACCGATAACTCCTCCCGCAACTCACGTATCAACGCGGCCGGCTCGGACTCGCCCGCCTCGACCTTGCCGCCGGGCAGTTCCCAGCGACCGGCCAACTCGGGCGGA
>JAFAWL010000210.1 GCA_019241805.1 Actinomycetota bacterium | reverse complement strand
GCCGGCCCGCGCTTCGTTGGCTGCCGGCCGAACTGATCCGCCTGAATCACTTCGCCGGGATTGCCGCGAGCGTCATGCCGGCCTGACGCACCGGCCGCCCGGCCAAGCGCAGTACGGTCGCATCCGACATCAGTCGGAGGGAGCCGGCGTGGCCGATTTGGTCGGCGCGATCGATCAGGGCACCACGAGTACCCGCTTCATGCTCTTCGATCACGACGGGGGCGAGGTCGCCCGCCATCAGCTGGCACACGAGCAGCTACTGCCCCGTCCGGGCTGGGTCGAACACAATCCGATCGAGATCTGGAAGCGGACGTCCGCGGTCGTGGGCACCGTCCTGAGCCGGCAAGGATTGCAGCCCCGCGACATCGCCGCCTTCGGCATCGCCAATCAACGCGAGACGACGGTCGTGTGGAATCGCCGCACCGGCCGTCCGTACACCAACGCGGTCGTGTGGCAGGACACGCGCACCGACCGCATCGCCGCCCGGCTAGAGAAGGCCGGCCACGCCGATACGTTCCGAACCGTCGGCGGTCTGCCGCCGGCTACCTATTTCGCCGGCGGCAAGCTGCGTTGGATCCTGGACAACGTCGAGGGTGTGCGGGCTGATGCCGAACGCGGCGACGCACTGTTCGGCACGATCGACAGCTGGTTGATCTGGAACCTGACCGGCGGCAGCGCGCATGTCACCGACGTCACCAACGCCTCGCGCACGATGCTGATGAGTCTGGAAACCCTCGACTGGGATGACGAGCTACTCGCGTTGCTCGACATCCCGCGGGCGATGCTGCCGGCGATCCGCTCGTCGTCCGCGGCCGAGGGCTTCGGCGATGTCGCAGTGGCGCTGCCGTCAGTACCACTCACCGCGGCCTTGGGCGACCAGCATGCGGCGATGGTCGGTCAGGTCTGCTTCGAACCCGGTGAGGCGAAGAACACCTACGGCACCGGCAACTTCCTGTTGCTCAACACCGGTTCACGCATCGTGCGCAGCGAGCACGGCCTGCTGACGACCGTGTGCTACCGCCTCGGTGATGCTGAGCCGGTGTATGCCCTGGAAGGCTCGATCGCGGTGACGGGCTCGGCCGTCCAGTGGTTACGCGACCAGCTCGGGATCATCTCCGGCGCCGGCGAGATCGAGTCGCTGGCGGCCCAGGTCGCGGACACCGGCGGGGTGTACTTCGTGCCGGCCTTCTCCGGGCTGTTCGCTCCGTATTGGCGAAGCGATGCGCGCGGCGCCATTGTCGGCTTGTCGCGGTTCAACACCAATGCGCATCTGGCCCGGGCCACATTGGAGGCCATCTGCTATCAGAGTCGCGACGTCGTCGATGCGATGGCCCGTGACTGCGGAGTACCGCTACGCGAACTCAAGGTCGACGGCGGCGTCACCGGCAACGCCCTGTGCATGCAGCTACAGGCTGACGTCCTCGGCGTCCCGGTGACCCGTCCCCGCCTCACCGAGACGACGGCGCTCGGCGCGGCCTACGCGGCCGGTCTGGCGGTCGGCTTCTGGCACTCGACCGATGAACTTCGCGCGCTGTGGCAACCGGACCGGCGTTGGGAGCCGGAGTGGGACGACGAGCGCCGAGCCCTTGGCTACGTCGGGTGGCGCAAGGCGATCGAGCGGACGCTGGATTGGGTGTCGCCTGAGCCCTGAGTGCGTCGGCACCCCGACCGGCCGAGCTTGACCGCGATCACCGTTGTACCGAGGATTGGACGGGCCCGCTTCCATCCGCGGCCGCCTGAGGAGGATCACCCGTGCGAGCCGTCCAATGGCTGCGGGAACGCGACAACAACCTGGCGGCGACGCGACGAGCGGCCCGCACGGCGATCGTGATGCCGGCGATGTTCGCGATCGGCTCCAAGGTGATCGGCGGCAGCGAGATCGCGACGTTCGCAGCGTTCGGCTCGTTCGCGATGCTGCTGTTGGCCGATTTCAGCGGACCGAAGCTCGGACGGATCCAGGCGCGGATCGGATTGAGCCTGGTCGGCGCGGTCTTCGTTTGTCTGGGCACGCTGGCCTCGCGCTGGGCCTGGGTCGCGGCGATCGCTATGGCGGTAGTGGCCTTCGCCGTGCTCCTGGCCGCGTCGGTGAGTTCAGTGCTGGCGGGCGCGACCACCGCGTTGTTGCTGGCCTTCATCCTCCCCGTCTGCTTGCCCGGTGACCCCTCGGTGATCCCGGAGCGGCTCGAGGGCTGGGCCCTGGCCGCAGGGGGCGCCCTGGTCGCCTCACTCGTGCTCTGGCCGGTTCCCGCTCGCGACCCGTTACGCGGACCGGCGATCGCGGCGTGTAGAGCGATCGCAGGTCGGCTGCGGATCGAGGTGGGCCACGTGCGCGGCGAGCCGGGAGTGAGCTCCGAACAGTGCGAAGAAGCCGCGTTCGCGGCTCGGCAGGGCGTGCACCAGTTGCGCCAGGCGTTCTACGCCAGCCCCTACCGTCCGACCGGTCTGAGCACGTCGGCCCGCACGGTCGTGCGGCTGGTCGACGAGCTGAGCTGGCTGGTCGCCATCGTCGACCAATCGCACCTACCCGCCGACGGGCCCTCGTCCGCCCGCAAGGCCGGGGATGTGAAGCTGGCCGCGGCCGAGGTCCTGGAGCGGGGCGCCGAGCTGCTCGACGGCGGCCCGATCGACGGTGTCCGGAGGGCACTGACCCAGCTGAGGGCTCGCCTCGACGATCTCGAACGGACCGCGACAGCCGCACTGCCCGTCCGCCGCGCGGACGGGAGCGAGCAGCACGCCGCGGAGTTCCTGACGGCCCTGGATCCGACCTTCCGCGCGCAGGAAATGAGCTTCGCCGTCAAGGTAATCGGCGAGAACATCGTCCTCACCGCCGCGGCCGAGCAGCGGCATTGGTGGCAGCAGCTGCTCGGTCGTCAACCCGAAGGCGTGAGCACGACGCTGGTCGCGGCACAGGAACGGGCGGCGTCGTTCACCGAACGACATTCGGTGTGGTTGCACAACAGCCTCCGCGGTGCGGTGTCGTTGGGCCTGGCCGTGCTGGTCGCCGACCTGACCGAGGTGCAGCACGCCTTCTGGGTCGTCCTCGCCGCGATTTCCGTGCTGCGCTCGAACGCGTTGAGCACCGGGCAGAACATCCTGCGCGGCATGATCGGCACCACCGTCGGGATCGTTATCGGCGGCGCGCTCGTCTGGGCCGTCGGCACGAATATCAACCTGTTGTGGGCGCTGCTACCGGTGGCCATCCTGTTGGCCGGGCTCGCCCCGGCAACGATCTCTTTCGCCGCCGGTCAAGCCGCCTTCACGCTCACAGTGGTGATCCTGTTCAACATCATCGAACCGGTGGGGTGGAAGGTCGGCCTGGTTCGGATCGAGGACATCGCGCTCGGCTGTGCGGTCAGCCTCGCGGTCGGCGTGCTGTTCTGGCCGCGCGGAGCCAGTTCGGCTCTGGGTCAGGCGCTGGCCGAGGCCTACTCTGAAAGTGGCCGATACCTGCAAAGCGCCGTCGACTACGGCGTGGCGCACTGCGACGAGCAGGCGGCCTCGCCGGCAGTGCCCCACGCGGAGGCGCTGCACGCCGCCGCGGCGTCGCGGCGCCTGGACGACGCGTTCCGCGGTTACCTGGCTGAGCGCGGCGCCAAGCCGATCTCGCTCGGCGAAGTCACCAGCATGATCACCGGAGTAGCCGGCCTGCGCCTGGCTGCCGACGCCGTCCTGCAGCTGTGGGAACGTGAGGACGGCTCCGGCGGCGGTGATCGCGAGCGCGCCCGCGAGGAGTTGAGAAGCAGTGGCGCGGCCGTTGCCGAGTGGTACGACGAGCTGGCCAACGCCCTGGCCGGGCGGGGACCGGTGCCCCAGCCGATCCGGCATGACAAGTTGTCCGACGCCCGCCTGATCGACGCCGTGCGCCGCGACCTGTCGGGCGAGGACGCGCGCGGTACCGCCACCGCCGTGCGGATGATCTGGACGGGCGATCACCTAGACGCGGCCCGCCGACTACAGCGGACACTGATCGGTCCGGCGGCCGAACTGATCGACCAGCACGCCCGCGGTCTGCTCGCCGCCGGACCCCATCTGCACCCGGAACCGCCACCCGTCCTCTCAGACGCTGACGAACCGGCCGAGGGGCAGCTGACACACTGAGCAGGCCCGGCTCATTCGCCGATCTGCGCCACCTCGGCCGCGGCCTCGGGGCCCCGATCGAGCAGCGTCCGGAAGCCCTCCTCGTCGAGCACCGGTACCTTCAGGTGCACGGCCTTGTCGTATTTGCTGCCGGGACTGTCGCCGACGACGACGAAGGCGGTCTTCTTCGACACCGACCCCGACACCTTGCCCCCACGAGCGGTGATCGCCTCGGTCGCGGAATCCCGGCTGAACTCGCTCAGCGATCCGGTGACCACGAGCGTGAGTCCGTCCAACGGCTTCGGCCCCTCGTCGACGCGCTCCTCGGCCATCGTGACGCCGGCGTCTCGCCACTTCTCGACGATTCCGCGGTGCCACTCGACGGCGAACCATTCGACGATGGCGTCAGCGATCGTGGGCCCGACGCCCTCGGCCGCCGCCAATTCGTCGGCGCCGGCGCTCGCGATCCGGTCGAGCGAACCGAACTCGCGCGCCAAGGCCTGAGCCGCCGTCGGACCGACGTGCCGGATCGACAAACCGACGAGCACACGCCACAGCGGTCGGCTGCGCGCGGTCTGCAGATTTTCGAGCAGCCGGCCGGCGTTTGCCGTCAGGCCACCTTCCTTCCGGGTGAACAGCGGCACGCGTTCCAGGGTTGCCGCGTCGAGTGCGAAGACATCGCCCTCGTCCTCGACGACCTTCGCCTCGAGCAATGCCGCCGCCGCCTCGTAGCCAAGCACCTCGATGTCGAAGGCGCCGCGTCCGGCGACGTGGAACAGACGCTCGCGTAACTGCGCGGGGCACGAGCGGGTGTTCGGGCAACGGATGTCGGCATCACCCTCCCGTTCCGGACGAAGCGGCGTACCGCAGGCCGGGCAGTTCTTCGGCATCGCGAACGGGTACTCGTCCCCGGTACGCAGTCCGACGACCGGCCCGACGATCTCCGGGATGACGTCGCCTGCTTTGCGCAGCACCACCGTGTCGCCGATGAGCACGCCTTTGCGCTCGACCTCACTGGCGTTGTGCAGCGTTGCCATGCTGACCGTCGAGCCGGCCACCCGTACCGGCTCCATGACCCCGAACGGAGTCACCCGACCGGTGCGGCCGACGTTGACCCGGATGTCGAGCAGCTTCGTGTTCACCTCTTCGGGCGGATACTTGAACGCGATCGCCCAGCGGGGCGCCCGGCTGGTCGAGCCGAGCCGACGCTGCAAGGCCAGATCGTCGACCTTCACCACGACGCCGTCGATCTCGTGTTCCACGTCGTGCCGATGTAACCGATAGTTCTCGATGAACGCGTCCACGCCGGTGAGGTCGTCGACGACTTCGAAGCGGGCCGAGGTCGGCAGACCCCACTCCTGCAGCCGCGCGTACCACTCGGACTGGCGCGTGACCCTTGGGCCGCCCTCCACCCGACCGACGCCGTGCACGACCATCGCCAGCGCCCGCGAGGCGGTGATCCGCGGATCCTTCTGCCGCAGTGAGCCCGCCGCGGCGTTGCGGGGGTTGGCGAAGGGTGCCTTTCCCGACTCCACCAGCGACTCGTTCAACGCCTCGAAGGACGCCACCGGGAAGTAGACCTCGCCGCGCACCTCCAGGACATCCGGGACGTTCTCGCCGGTCAGCCGGGACGGGATCACGTCGATGGTGCGGATGTTGGGCGTGACGTCCTCACCGGTGCGCCCGTCGCCGCGCGTGGACCCGACAACCAGCCGGCCGCCCTGGTAGCGGAGGTTGATCGCCAGGCCGTCGACCTTCAATTCGCAGAGGTAGGCCGGCACGACACCGGCATCACGCTCGACCCGGTGGGCCCAGGCGCTGACCTCGTCGGCCGAGAACGCGTTGTCGAGGCTGAGCATTCGCTCCAGGTGATCGACCGCCGTGAACGATGTGGAGTAGGTGCCCGCCACCCGCTGCGTCGGCGAGGCGGGCGTGCGCAACTCCGGGTACTCGTCTTCGATCGCTTCCAGCCGCCGCAGGGCCTGGTCGTAGTCGGCATCGCTCGCGGTCGGCTGGTCGAGCACGTAGTACTGATAGGACCATTCCTCGAGCGTCTGGGACAGCTGGGCGTGCTCGTCGCGGGCCTCCGGCGGAGCCGGTTTCGGTTCGCTCACCCCGCTGACGCTACCGAGTGCCTCGGACACCTCGGAGGCCCAAATGGACGACGGATGTGCGGATCAGGCGGAGTCGTCCAGCAGCGACTGCCCGACGTCGCGCAGCACACTCATCGCCCGCCGGACGTAGGCCGGACTGGCGCCGGCCAACCCGCACGTCGGAGTCGGCACGACGGTTTGTGCGAGGTCGGCCGACGCAAAGCCGAGGCGCTGCCAGAGTCGCCGGATCGGCTCGCGAGCTTGCTCGAATCGCACGGCCGCGTCGGTGGAGGGCACGACCCCGGCCCAGATCGCCGCCCCGTCGTCGATCACGGTGCCGATCGCGTCGAGATCAGGGGCGAAGCTCGAGGTCAGGTCGAGACCGATCGCGTCGGCTCCGGCTTGCCGGAACAGCTCGACCGGCTGGTCGGCTGCGCAGCAGTGCACGATGCGCCCGCCAGGGCGAACCGGGGCGAAGACGTCTCGCAGTCCGTCTCGCACGACTTCGGCTTCGACCGCCCGTACCGTGCCGTAACCGGAGGGGGTCGGCACGCGCCCGTTCAGCACTGACGGCAACGACGGTTCGTCGAGTTGGACGACGACGCTCGGCTCGGCCGCGGCCGAGGGCAAGCGGGTCGACAGATCCGCGAGCAGCGCCCGGAGGCCTTCGGTGAGCGACTCGATGAGGTCGCGGGTCGCGCCGTAGTCGCTGACGACGCGATGTCCGCTCGGCAGCTCCAGTGCCGCGGCCAACGTCCACGGCCCGCAGACCTGGACCTTGATCGGACCCACGTACACCTGGGCCTGCTCTTCCAGCGCGTCCAAATCCCAGGCCAGCAGGTCGCGGGCTCGGCGCAGGTCGCGCCCGGGCCGCCCGGCCAACCGCCAGCCCGAGGGCTGCACCTCGACCGGCAGATCGACGAGTAGGCCGCCGGCTCGCCCGATCATGTCGGCGCCCGGTCCGCGTTGCGGCAGCTCGGGCAGGTAGGGCAGCAGCGGCACTTCTCCGAACACCAACCGGGCCGCCTCTTGCGGATCGGTGCCGGGCAGCGATCCGATGCCCGTCGCGGCCCCGGGAACCCATGGTCGGGTCGCCGAAGCGCTCGCACCGGCGGCGATCACGTCGGGCGGCCGGGTCGGGAAGTCGGTCACGCCGGCGCGCCGGCCCGGAGCGCCGAGGTGATCGTCGCTGAACCGATGACGGTGTCGCCGTCGTACATAACCACGGCTTGCCCGGCGGCGACTCCGCGCTGCGGCTGGTCGAGCCGGGCGACCAGCCCGGCGTCACCGGGATTCCGGTCGATGCGCGCCGGGCTGACCATGCCGTGGGCCCGCAACTGCACCGAGCAGCGGAAGCTCGGCGTTTCTGGCGGTTGACCCCACACCGGCCGGTCGGCCGCGATCTCGTCGGCGTCGAGCAATTCGCCGGGACCGACGACCACCGTGTTGGTACGCGGTTGCAGCGACAGGACGTAGCGCGGCTGCCCGTCGGCCGCCGGACGATCCACGCGCAGCCCACGTCGCTGCCCGACCGTGAATCCGAACGCGCCTGCGTGCGAACCGATCCTTGCTCCGGTCTCGGCGTCGACGATCGGCCCGGGCTGGGCGCCGAGCTCGCGGGCCAGGAAGCCCCGGGTGTCGCCGTCGGCGATGAAGCAGATGTCATGCGAATCGGGCTTGTCGGCCACGGCCAGCCCGCGGGCCGCGGCCTCGGCACGCACCTCCGCCTTGGTTGATTCACCGAGCGGAAAGACCGCGTGCGACAGCTGGTGTGCAGTCAGCACGGCCAGCACGTAGGACTGATCCTTGGCCGCGTCGACGGAACGGCGCAAGCGACCGCCGACCAGGCGCGCGTGATGGCCGGTGACGACCGCGTCGAAGCCGAGCGCGAGCGCCCGGTCGAGCACGGCCGCGAACTTGATCTTCTCGTTGCACCGGAGACACGGGTTGGGGGTGCGTCCGGCGGCGTACTCGGAGACGAAGTCGTCCACAACGTCGGCCCGAAAGCGCTCGGCCAGGTTCCAGATGTAGAACGGGATGTCGAGCACGTCGGCGGCTCTCCGGGCGTCGTGC
>JAFAWL010000126.1 GCA_019241805.1 Actinomycetota bacterium | reverse complement strand
ACGTGAGCTATGCGGGCGTGCCTGCCAGCGGACCGGCCGAGCGAAATGTCGTCGCCTTCGATCGGGGCGGCGCACTTACGGTGGCTACGCGGCGTCCGGTTGCGTTGGAGCGGGCCGGCGGGTGGAGTACGACCGAGCTGCACCTGCCCTTTGCGGGCGTCGACCTGCTCACCGGGCGCAGGCACTCGGCCGGTCCGGCACGCGTCGCCGCACTGCTGGCGACGTACCCGGTCGCCCACCTGGTCCGGCTCGAAACCGGGCGGATTGATCAGTAGGGCGGCTGCAACCGGGACCGCAGCCGGGGTACGTCCAGATCGGGCTCGGGGTATTGCGGATCCATCTCGCGCAGTGTTTCCAGCAGGATCTGACCGATCGCCCAGTTTCGGTACCACTTGTTGTCGCTGGGAATCACGTGCCAGGGCGCGTCCTCGGTCGAGCAGTTCTGCAACATGCCGCTGAACGCCAGCTGGTAATCCGACCAGTACGCCCGTTCAGTGATGTCGCTCTCGTGGAACTTCCATCGCTTGTCGGGATCGTCGAGCCGAGCCAGCAGCCGCTGGCGTTGAGTGGCGTAGGAGATGTGCAAAAAGCACTTGATCACTTTCGTGCCGCCGGCCATTAAGTCCGCCTCGAAGGTGTTTATCTCGTCGTAGCGGCGCCGCCATTCGGCCTCGGGAATGAGTTCATGAACCCGCGGCACCAGCACGTCCTCGTAGTGCGAGCGATCGAAGACACCGACGATGCCCGGCCCCGGCAGTCGCTTGCGTATCCGCCACAGGAAGTGATGCGCCCGCTCCTCGGGCGTCGGCGCTTTGAACGCGGTGTAGCGCACGCCGGCCGGACCGAGCAGGCCGACGACATGCTCGACCACTCCGCCCTTGCCGGCAGTGTCGATGCCCTGCAGGACGAGCAGGATGCTGCGCGTGCCTTCGGCCCAGAGACGTTCCTGCAGATCAGCCGTCTCTGGTCCGGAGGTTGCCGTGTCCTTGGCCGTCTTGGCCTTCTTGCCCGGCGCGCCGGAAGTCGCCCCGGTGTCGTATCCGGCCAGGTTCACGATGCCCGGACGCAGACGAAGCACCGATCGGATCGAGTTGTCGTCGTCAGCCACGGCCAATAAGGGTATTAGAGCGCGGAAGCGTCGACCGAGAGGGTGATTGCGACGTGAGAGTATGGGCGCCGAACGCTGTCCGAGTGCGGTTGCAGCTGGCCGATCGCGTGGCGGAGATGACCGCCGCCGGTGACGGCTGGTGGACCTCCGACGAACGCCTGCCCGACGGCACCCGATACGCGTTCCTTCTCGACGACGACCCGACGCCCCTGCCCGACCCGGCCTCCCGCAGCCAGCCGGAGGGGGTGCACGAGGCCAGCGAGGTGTACGTACGGGACTTCCCCTGGACCGACGGCGACTGGACCGGCCGGCCATTGCCCGGCGGAATCGTCTACGAACTGCACGTCGGCACGTTCACCGCCGCCGCGACCTTCGACGGTGCTGTCGAGCGCCTCGACCACCTGGTCGAGCTCGGGGTGACCCACGTCGAGCTGTTACCCGTCAACGCGGTGAACGGCCGGCAGAACTGGGGCTACGACGGAGTCGCCTGGTATGCCGTGCACGCGCCCTACGGCGGCCCTGACGGCCTGAAGAGGTTCGTCGACGCCGCCCACGCCCGAGGGCTGGCCGTCGTCCTCGACGTCGTGTACAACCACCTCGGACCGAGCGGCAACTACCTGCCGCGCTTCGGGCCGTACCTGAAGACCGGCCGGAACACATGGGGTGAGCTGGTCAACCTCGACGGACCCGGGTCGCCGGCGGTGCGACGCTTCATCCTGGACAACGCGCTGATGTGGCTCGATGAGTTCCACGTCGACGGACTCCGCCTGGACGCCGTGCACGCCCTGCAGGACGAAACGCGCCCGCACCTGCTGGCCGAGCTGTCGCGCGACGTCGACGCGCTGGCCACGCATCTGGGTCGCCCGCTCACGCTGATCGCCGAGTCCGACCTCAACGACCCGGTCATGATCACGCCGCGCGAGGCGGGCGGTCACGGCCTCGACGCCCAGTGGGACGACGACGTCCACCACGCCCTCCACGCGCTACTGACCGGCGAACGCGACGGCTACTACGCCGACTTCGGGACGCTTCCCGTGCTGGCCAAGGTATTGACGTCGGCGTTTCTCCACGACGGCACGTATTCGAGCTTCCGTGGCCGCGAACACGGGCGGCCGGTCGACCGCCGGACGACGGCCGGGCATCGCTTCGTCGTCTGCCTGCAGGATCACGACCAGGTGGGCAACCGCGCCGCCGGTGAGCGCATCGACGCGCTGACCACGACCGCGCGGCACCGTCTGGGCGCGCTGCTCATGTTCACCTCGCCGTTCACCCCGATGATCTGGATGGGCGAGGAGTGGGCGGCCGGCACGCCCTGGCCGTTCTTCACCTCGCACCCGGAACCCGAGCTGGGCAGGCAGGTCGCCGTCGGTCGGGTGGAGGAGTTCGCGCGGCACGGTTGGGATCCGGCGACCGTGCCCGACCCACAGAACCCCTCAACGTACGAGGCGGCCGTGCTCGATTGGAGCGAACCCGACCGGTCCGGGCATCACGACATGCTGGAGACCTACCGCGACCTGATCGCGCTGCGCCGTCGCGAACCGGAACTGGCCGACCCGCGACTGGATCTCATCGAGGTGGATGTCGACCAGGCGGCGGACACCGTGGTCGTGCATCGTGGATCGCTACGAGTGATCGTCAACTTCGGGAGCGAACCGCTGGATGTGCCTTTCCCGGTGCGCGAGGTCCTGTGGGCGACCACCGGGCCGAGCGAACCGCTCGACACCGGCGCTGTCCGGATCGCGGCCGGCGAGGGTGCGGTGGTGCGCGTCTGACGCCGCAGGCCTCAACCGTCGATCACACGAGGTCCGAACGACACCGGTGGGGGCCCGAATGCCCGCCGAGCGGCTCGCACGGCGGCCCGGCCGAGGGCGGCGTTGCCCACCGCGCCGATGCCGGCGCCGACACCGAAGGGCAGCGCCCGGCCGAGCAGCAGCGCGCCCTGGCGGGTGCCGAAGCGGGTCAGGAAGTGATGCAGCAGCATCTTGTTGAGCCGGCCGACGGAGTCATGGTTGACCCCGCGGGCCACGACCTGAGCCCACCGGGCGTCGGCGGCGCCGGCCGCCTCGATCGCCACGGCGCCCGTGTCGCCGAGCACGATTCCGAGCACCAGCGCGCGCCGCACGTCTTTGTCGGTCACCTGGATGCCATGCACCTCGGCGACGCCGAGGACGAAGACGGCCGTCGCTTCGACGAACGCCGCCACTTCCGCGAGCCCCGAGGCGAGCGAGGCCGCGGTTCCTACTCCGGGCAGCGCCGCGACGCCGCCGGAGGCTGCGCCGATACCGGTGACGGCGGTGAGGTAGCGCCGTTCCAGGCGGGCGATGACGTCGGCCGGGTGGGCTCGCTTGCGCTGGCGGGCGACGTAGGCCGCGACCGGGCGGCGCTGCAGGGCCAGCGCCCGATCGAGAGCGGAGTCGAGGACACCTTCCAGTTCGGCCGGCACGAAGGCGGCCGGGATGCCTCGCTTAGGCATGCGCGCCCCTTACGCCGCTGACGCACGAGACGGAACGGGACGACATCACTGACCACCCTACGGATCACATGCTGAGATAGGTGGATGCGCGCGCTCGTCCCTTCGACCGGCGACGATCCGGACATCCATGAGTGGTATGCCCAGAATTGGGTCGAGCATGGCGGCCTGCGGGCCGATTTCGTGAGCAGCGTCGACGGCGCGGTGGCAGTCGCCGGAGTATCCCGGGGCTTGCAGACGCCGGGCGACAATCGAGTGTTCGCCGCCCTTCGGGACCTGGCCGATGTCGTGCTCGTGGGATCCGGAACAGCCACGGCTGAGCGCTATCGGCCGGTCCGACTGCCGGCGGAGCGAGTACAGCGCCGGCGCGATCGGGGCATCAGCGCCACCTTCACCACGGCGGTGCTCTCGGGTTCCCTGCGTCTCGACCCGGAGGCCGAGCTCTATGCCGGCAGCGCCGCGGACACCCCTACGATCGTCTATACGACTCGCCAGGGCGACCGCTCCATCCGCTCGGTACTTAGTCGTACTTGCGAGGTCGTGGATGTCGGCGAGCACACCGTTGCGCTGGCGGAAGTGTTGCGCGACCTTTCCCGACGCGGCCTGACCCGCCAGCTCTGCGAGGGCGGGCCGACACTGTTCGCTCAGCTGGTCGCGGCCGATCTGGTCGATGAACTGTGCCTCAGCATCAGTCCGCTGCTGGCCGGGCCGGGCGCCGGCCGCATCACGACCGGCCCGCTCTGGGCCGCCGCCCGCCGCCTTCGTCTCGTCGGTCTGCTGGAAGAGGACGGCGCGCTGTTCGCCCGCTATGCGCGCGTGATCAGAACTCGCCCAGGCCCGGCACGATGTCGCCCAATTTGAAGCTGACCGGCAGGTCGAGCTGCTCGTAGGTGCACGATCGCGGGTCGCGATCCGGCCGCCACCGGTTGAACTGAGCCGTGTGACGGAATCGCTCGCCCTCCATGTGCTCGTAGCGGACCTCGACCACGCGTGCCGGTCGCAGCGGCACGAACGACAGATCCTTACCGTTGTTCCACCGCGAGCCCTCTCCCTTGCGCGGCGTTCGTTCCCCGGCCAGGTGGGCGGCCCAATCCCACGGATGGCCCTCGAACTCGGTGACCAGCGGCTGCAATTCGTGGAACAACTCCCGCCGCCGGGCCATCGAGAAGGCACCGATGACCCCGACCGACACCAAGGTCTCGTCGCGATACAGGCCCAGCATCAGTGAGCCGATCGCATCCGGACCGCTCTTATGCAGCCGGTAGCCGCCGACGACACAGTCGGCGGTCCGCTCGTGCTTGATTTTGAACATCACCCGCTTGTCCGGCAGGTATGCGAGCTCGAGCGGCTTGGCGACCACACCGTCCAATCCCGCGCCCTCGAACTCGGTGAACCACCGCTCGGCCAGATTCCGGTCGGTCGTGGCCGGCGTGAGGTGAATCGACGGTCCGGCGTCAGCCAAGGCGTCGACGAGCAGCGCGCGCCGCTGGGCGAACGGTTGCCCGGTCAGGTCCTGCTCACCCAGCGCGAGGAGGTCGAACGCGATGAAGGACGCCGGCGTCGCCTGGCTGAGCATCCTCACTCGCGACGCCGCCGGGTGTATTCGCTGCTGGAGCGCATCGAAATCCAGGCCGTGGTCGGTCGCGATCACGATTTCGCCGTCGACGACGCAGCGCGGCGGGAGTTCACGCTTGACCGCTTCTACCACTTCCGGAAAGTAGCGGGTCATCGGCCGTTCGTTCCGGCTACCGAGTTCGACGTCGTCACCGTCACGAAACACGAGTGAGCGGAAGCCGTCCCACTTCGGCTCGTAGGACGCTCCGGGTGGGATCGTCGTGACGGACTTGGCCAGCATCGGCGCGACCGGGGGCATGACGGGCAGCTCCATGGAATCATTCTGTCCGAACTCACGCGGCCGATGAGTCGGCGGCACCAGGCGAATCCAGCCAGGGACCAGGGGCGCGGAGCGGGCGGACCGCTGGGTGTAGGGCGCGCTCGGTAGCCTGCAAGGATGCCGTTGCGTCATGGCCGAGCGTGGGCGCTCGCGGTCGGGCTCGTATCAACGGCGCTGGTGGCGGGGTGCACGACGTCGACAAAGGGTCAGGGCACACCGGTGACGCCCGCCTCGAGCTCGCCGTCGGCAACCTCGACCGTCCCCCATTCGACTATCGCGTTCAGCGACTGTTCGAAGCTGCTCGACGTCGGCGGCGCCGGCATCCCGGCCGCGCGACTTCGTGAACTCAGTTTCGAGTGCGGGAAGGTCAGCGTCCCCCTGGACTACAACGACCCGACCGGTAAGACGATCAGTATCCAAGTCGTCAAAGTGCACGACACCCAGCAGAAGAACCGGCTCGGCTCGCTCGTCATCAACCCCGGCGGTCCCGGTGCCTCGGGTCTGTCGACCCCGCTCTACTTGGCCGGCTCGATATCCGACGACGTTCTCAAACGCTTCGATCTGATCGGCTACGACCCACGCGGCGTCGGCCTGTCGAATCCGATCCAGTGCATCAGCGACGCGCAGAAAGACGCCGTCACCTCTCTTGACGTCGACGTCCGCACGACGGCGGGCGTGGCGGCCGCCAAGGCCCTTTACGGCCCGATCATCCAAAGTTGCCACACCAAGTACGCCGCCGGACTCGGCGATTACAACACGCTCTACGCAGCGATGGACCTCGACAAGATCCGGGCGGCCCTGGGCGAGGACCAGCTGACCTACCTCGGCTACTCCTACGGCACCGCACTGGGCTTCTCCTACGCGCACCTTTACCCGACCAAGATCCGCACCGCCGTGCTGGACGGTGCCGTCGACCCGGGTGTGAACCTGATCGACTCGATCGGCAACCAGACGCTCGGCTTCGAAGCCGCCTTCAACCAGTTCGCGGCCGACTGCGTGACGAAGCAGTCCTGTGCGGCGATGGGCCAGCCGTTGGCAGCGGTCACCGCCCTCGTCAACCAGGCCAACATCAACCCGATCAAGACGAGCGACAAGAGCGATTCCCGCACCGCCGACGGCGGGGTGGTGATGTACGCCGTGCTCGACGCGCTCTACTCCCAGCAGTCCTGGCAGCCCCTCGGCCAGGCCATCATCGACGCCCAGCACGGCGATGCCAAGGGCGTCTTCCAGCTTGCCGACGAATACTCGGAGCGCAACTCCGACGGCAGCCACAGCAACATCCTCGACGCGTACATCACGACGTTGTGCAACGACCAGTCGACGTTGCCCACCGACGCCCAGATCCAGGCGGCGGCAACGCAGTGGGCGGCCCAAGCGCCGTTGTTCGGGGTGTGGGGCGCGAACGAGCTGTTCGAATGCGACGGCTGGCCGCCCAGCGGTCACCCGCTGCCACCCGCAACCGCGACCGGCTCCAAGCCGATTCTGGTTATCGGCAACACCCACGACCCGGCCACGCCCTATGCCGGAGCCCAACATCTCACCACCGCATTGACAACAGGTGTGCTGCTCACCTGGCAAGGCCAGGGCCACACGGCCTACCTGAGCGGTAGCACCTGCATCGACTCGAAGGTCAACGCCTACTTGATCAATGGCACGACTCCGGCGGTGGGCACCGTCTGCCCGGCGTGAGCGGTGTTGGCGGCGCGGTCGACGAGCCGCAGCTGTATGTCGATCCGCCGAACGGGCCCGTTCGCGCGGTCGCCCTTGTGCTTCACGGCGGGCGATCGCGCAGCGTCGAGACGGTCCCTGACCGCTCGCTAGCCGTGCTACGCATGGTGCCGTTCGCGCGGGCGTTGCGGCGCGCCACCGCCGGCCGAGATCTCGCCGTCGCCAGGTTGATCTTCCGCGTTCGCGGCTGGAACGGCGAGCGGCGGTCACCGGTTGCCGACGCCCGTTGGGCGCTGGACGAGCTCACGCGACGATTCCCCGGCCAACCGATCGGGTTGGTCGGGCACTCGATGGGCGGACGGACCGCCCTGTACGCGGCCGACCACGGGGGCGTGCGGTCGGTGGTATTGCTCGCCCCCTGGATCGAACCGGGTGATCCGTTTCGGCCCCTGGCCGGCCGTCGCGTGCTCATCGTCCACGGGTCGGCCGATCGCACCACCGATCCGCGCAACTCGGCGGCGTTGGCCGATCGGGCTCGATCGGTGGCTGATCAGGTCACCTTCGTCGACATGAGCCGCGAAGGCCATGCGATGCTGCGGCGAGCGCGACAGTGGCATGATCTTGCGGCCGGTTTTACGGTCGGGGCATTGTTGGAAGGAGCCCCGGAGGGATCCGGGCGGCGACCATGGACGAAAGTAGTCCGACAGGCCCTCGCTGGAGCGACCCTGCTGCAGGGATGACCCGGCCGACGACACGAGGTGAGCTACGCCGTGACTGTGACGACCAAGCCGCCCGCCTCCACACCGGATCGGCCGCACGACCATCCGAATCCGGACGCCTCGATCGACGTGCTGCGCTGGCCCGACGTGGCCCGCGTGCCTCGCGCATCGGTGCGCGCCGCTGTCGCCCGCCAACTGTTCCGGCACGCCGCCGATCGGCTGCCGATCCGCGTGGAGGAGCCTGACGGCCGTAGCTACGGCGGCGGTGGCAACGAGGCGCCGCTGTTCCGCTTGCACCGCCCGGCGGCGTTCTTCCACCGATTGGGTGCCAGCGGCACGATCGGCTTCGGTGAGGCGTTCATGGCCGGCGACTGGTCCTCGGACGACCTGGCCGGGGTGTTGACCGCCTTCGCCGCAAATATGCGCGAACTCGTCCCCGCCGCGCTGCAGCGACTGCGGCATGCGGTGCTGCGCAAGCAACCGGCGCACGAGGACAACACCGTGGAGGGCGCGCGACAGAACATCCACCGGCACTACGACCTGTCCAACGACCTGTTCAAGGCGTTCCTCGATCGGTCGATGACCTACTCGAGCGCGTTGTTTGCCGGTGACCCCGGCCACGCGTCCGAGGACCTCGCCACGGCACAGCATCGCAAGATCGACCGGTTGCTCGACGCCACTCAGGTCGGTCCCGGTGTGCGCCTTTTGGAGATCGGCACCGGGTGGGGCGAGCTGTCCCTTCGGGCCGGACGCCGCGGCGCCGACGTCACCAGTCTGACCATCTCGACCGAACAGGCCGAACTCGCGCGCGAGCGGATCGCCACCGAGGGCCTGTCCGACCGCGTCCGGGTCGAGTTGCTCGACTACCGCCAGGTGCAGGGGAAATTCGACGCCGTGGTCAGCGTGGAAATGATCGAAGCGGTCGGCAACAACCACCTGCATGAATACTTCGGAACCGTCGATCGTGTCCTCGAGCCGGCGGGGCGGTTCGGGCTGCAGGCGATCACACAGGTCGATGCGGCCGTTCGGGCCACCGACCAGACCTACACCTGGATCCGCAAGTACATCTTTCCCGGCGGCGCGCTGGCGTCGGTGGAGTTGCTGGGTCGGGTGGTCCGGGAGCACACGAGCTTGCGGGTGACCGACCACTACCAGTTCGGCCTGCACTACGCCGAGACGCTACGACGGTGGCGCGAACGGTTCGAGGCCGCCGGCGCGGAGGTCGCACGGCTCGGGTTCGACGAAACGTTCCGACGCATGTGGTCGCTCTACCTGGCCTATTCCGAGGCCGGCTTCCGGTCCGGTTACCTGGACGTCGGTCAGTTCACGATCTCCAAGCCCGCCTGACGCTCCGCCGCCGTCCGGGCGGCCGGTTCGCGGCCGTTAGGGTGGGTCGCCATGACGGTGGCGCTCTCCCTGCTCGCCGCCGTCGTCTACGGCATCGGCGACTTCGTCGGTGGTGTGGCCTCCCGGGAACGTTCGGCCATCGCGCTGCTGCTGTATGCCTACCCGATCGGCGGCGTGCTGATGACGCTGTCGCTGTTGTTCGTACCCGGCCATGCCGGGATGACCACGGTCCTGCTGGGTATCGGCGGCGGCCTATCCGGCATGGTCGGCGTCATCCTGATGTACAGCGCACTCGCGGTCGCGCCGATGAACGTCATCTCGCCGGTGACGGCCGTGCTGTCCTCGATCGTGCCCGTTGCGTTCGCGGTCGCCGTCGGTGAGCGGCCCGCGATCAATGCCTGGTTCGGCATCGTGCTGGGAATAGTGGCCGTCGTCGCGGTGAGCCGAACACCGGAGGATCACCCGCACGGGCGGGTCGCACCGCGTGTGCTGGCGATGGCGGTGCTCGCCGGGGTCGGTTTCGGCGCCTACTTCATCTGCCTGGCTCGCAGCCCGCACTCGTCCGGTGCCTGGCCGGTGGTGATCTCGCGCTTCACGTCGGCGGTACTGATCCTGCCCTTGGCCCGGGCCACCAAGAATGTGGGCCTGCTGACGGGGCGGCTGTTGATGCTCGCGTGCCTGGCCGGACTATTCGACGCCTCGGCCAACCTGTTCTTCTTACTGGCATCGCGTCACGGGTACCTGTCGTTGGCCAGCGTGATCACGTCGCTGTATCCGGCGACGACGGTGCTGCTTGCCGCCGCTGTGCTGCATGAACGCACGGGATCCGTTCAGCGGCTGGGTCTCTTCCTCGCGGCGATCGCGATTGTTCTGATCACCGTCTGAACCGGCTCTACGCCGCCACGCCGATTGAATCCATCGAGGATCATTGCCGATCCAGGGCTGGTCGGCGACGCTTAGACGTCGCCGAACGCCGGGAGCCTCATTATGACTGCCCAGAACTCGGCCGGGACCAACCGGTCGCTCGTCCTCGCCGCGATGATCTTCGCGGTCGCCATGACCTTCATCGACCAGACCATCGTCTCTATCGCCGCGACGAAGATCCAGAACGAACTGCATCTGACGACCACGGGGGTGCAGTGGGCGATCAACGCCTACCTGCTGGCCATGGCCGCGCTGTTCGCGTTCGGGGGCAAGTTGGCCGACACGGTCGGCCATCGGCCGATGGTGATCCTCGGCGTGGCCGTCTTCGCCATCGCGTCGGCGCTGTGTGGTTTGACCCCCAAAGGCAGCGCGGCCGAGGCGTGGCTGATCATTTTCCGGGCGATTCAGGGCGCGGGCGGCGCGATCATGTACCCGGCCGCTTTGGCGATCGTGATTGACACATTTCCAGTGCGCGAGCGAGGCCGGGCATTGGCGACGTTCTTCGGCATCGCCGGTGGCCTGACCGCG
>JAFAWL010000445.1 GCA_019241805.1 Actinomycetota bacterium | reverse complement strand
TACGGCTACCCCGTGTCGGCCGCGATCTGCTTCACCTACGGCGGTTTGAAGACCGACACATCGGCTCGGGTGCTGTCCAAGGGCGGCGTGCCGATCCCTAACCTGTACGCCGCCGGCGAGCTGGTCGGACTCTTCTACCACGAGTACCCGGCCGCAACCTCCGTCCTCAAAGGCTTGACCTTCGGCCGGATCGCCGCCAAGCACGCGGCCGCAATGGCCGAAGCCACCGTCGTTGTCCACTGAACATTTGAAGGAGCTAAACATGAGTTCGGACTCGAACTACGACCTGGTTGTCGTCGGATGCGGCGGCGCGGGCTTGTCGGCCGCAGTGAGCTACGCCGAGGCCGCCAAGGCCAATGGTCGCGAGGCCAATATCGCCGTGCTGGAACGCGCGGCCGAACCTGATCGCGGCGGTTCGACGCGCTGGACGATGGCCGGCATGTACGTCGACCAGAACTTCAAACTCAACCCGCGCTTCGTGGGATGGATGCAGGAGGTCTCCAAGGGCCTGGCCGACCTGGATTACTGCCTGACGTTCGAGAGCGAGGTGCCGAACACCGGCAAGTTCTTGCGTGACCACGGCGTCGAATTCATGGTCATCGAGGACACCTTCGAGGGCGAGCCCCAAGTCTACAACATGCCCAACGGCGGTGGCCACTCGATCGTCAACCACCTGGCCGATTCGCTGGCCGAGCACCCGGGCGCAAAGATCCACTACGAGACCGAGGCCGTCCGACTGTCGATCAGCGACGAGGGCCGGGTCAACGGAGTGGTCGTGCGCGGCCCGGACGGGCTGCTCAAGACGATGCACGGCGACGCGGTTGTGCTCGCCTGTGGCGGCTTCGAGGGGAACTACGAGATGCTCACGCAGTACTGCGGCAAGGACGCGGTCGACCTGCGCGTGCTGGCCCCCGGCACCCAGTACAACAAGGGCGACGGGATCCGGATGGCGACCGAGATCGGCGCCGCGACCTCAGGCCAGTTCGACGGCATGCACGCCGAACTGGTCGACATCCGCACCGACCGGGCCGACCCCGTGCTCTACGGCCACAACTGGACGATCGTCGTCAACGGCGAGGCGAAGCGCTTCTACGACGAGGGCGCGAAGAACATGGGCGACTCGTTCGAGCTCATCGCCTACGAGGTCTGGGCCAACCAGAACCAGCAGGCATTCTTCATCACCGACCAGTTCATCTTCGATCAGCCGGAATTGACGGCGCGTTTCGACACGGACATTCCTCCGGTGAAGGCCGACACGATCCGCGATCTGGCTAACCAGCTCGGACTTGACCCAGATGCCCTCGAGGCGACCGTCAACGAGTTCAACGCATCGGCCAACGACAACGAGTTCGATCCGAAGCGCTATGACGGCAAGTCGACATCGGGAATCGAGCCGCCAAAGTCGAACTGGGCGTTCCCGGTCAACCACCCGCCGTACTACGGCTATCCGGTCGCGGCCGCAATCTGCTTCACCTACGGTGGGTTGAAGACCGATACCGAGGCGCGGGTGCTGTCGAAGGGTGGCAAGCCCATCCCGGGGCTGTATGCCGCGGGCGAACTCGTGGGCCTGTACTACCACGAGTACAAGGGCGGCACCTCGGTGCTCAAGGCCTGCACGTTCGGACGTATCGCCGGTGCCCACGCCGAGGCGAACGCAGCGGTCACCGTCACCGCGCGGTAAGACCCGATCAAATCGGAGCGCTGTGCCTGTCGCCTGCGTCATGCGGCGACAGGCACAGCCAGCGACGGGCCTCATCCGTGGATAGATGCTCTCCGGATGAAGCGTCCGATGCCGGCTGCGGTTGCGGTAGTTACGATGTAAGTATGGAATATCGCAATCTCGGATCGACCGGCCTACAAGTCAGCCCATTGTGTCTGGGCGCAATGATGTTCGGTCAGTGGGGCAACCAGGATCACGATGATTCGGTCCGGATCATCAGCGCCGCGATCGATGCGGGCATCAACTTCATCGACACAGCCGACGTCTACTCGGCCGGCGAGTCCGAACAGATCGTAGCCAAGGCGATTGCCGATCGCCGGGACGAGCTGGTCATCGCCACCAAGGTGCACGGCGCGATGGGCAAGGGGCCCAATCAGCAGGGAAACTCCCGTCGATGGATCATCGAAGAGTGCGAGAACAGCCTGCGACGCCTGGGCACGGATTACATCGACCTGTATCAGATCCACCGGCCCGATCCGCACATCGACATCGACGAAACGCTCGGCGCACTGACTGATCTCGTGCGGCAGGGCAAGGTCCGCTACCTAGGATCGTCCACATTTCCGGCCGCCGAAATCGTCGAAGCCCAGTGGACCGCGCAACGGCGGCAACGCGAGCGGTTCGTGTGTGAGCAGCCGCCGTACTCGATACTTGTGCGCCGGGTCGAGGCTGAAATCCTTCCGACCTGCCAGAAGTACGGAATGGGTGTAATCCCGTGGGGCCCGCTCGCCAGCGGGTGGCTGTCCGGACGGTGGCGCAAGGACAACACCGATGTCAGTAGCCACCGGGCGACACGCATGCCCGGCCGTTTCGACCTGACGCGACCGGAAAATCAGGCCAAGCTCGAGG
>JAFAWL010000193.1 GCA_019241805.1 Actinomycetota bacterium | reverse complement strand
GAGATGGTCCGAGGGGTCGGGGGACGGACGCAGGATTCCGCTCTCGGTGGAGCCGGTGCTGGGGTACGGAAGTAGCGGATGATCCTGATCACGCTCACGGTCGAGGGTGGAGCAGACGTGGGCGCCCCGGGTGCCGTCGCGCAGCAGCGCGTACCGTTCGTCGTCCGACAAGCTCAAGACGGTCACCAGACCACCAGCCGCGAGTGATTCTTTAGCGCCGCTATCGGGGTCGACGAGCGTGCAATGGCTCGCCTCACCCGGGCGTACGGGGGGTTCGATCACCACTAGCCGATGCCCCCGCCGTGTCCATGGTCCGAGGGTGACATGCTCGCGATCACTGGCTCGGCGCAGGCCCGTTCCGTCCGGGCGCAGCACCCAGACCTGGGTCCGCACACCCGGTCCACCTGCGACGGTGCAAGCGAGCCAGTCGCCGTCGGCCGACCAGGACACGTTCAGCACCGGCTCGTTGCTGACGTCGAGAAGAGTCGCGGCCGGCAGATGGGTCTCCTCGACCGCTGACGGGATGGGTCTCAGCCAGAGCTGAGGGCGTACGTTGCGGTCGCTGACGTAGGCGACACGGGATCCGTCCGGCGACAGCGTCGGCCCCCAACACCCCCACGCATCGACTAGCTCGGCGTGCAGTGCATGGACCATCGTCAGGCTATGCTCAGCTGCTGCAGCCACATCTCCAACAACGCCAATTGCCATAGCGCATTGGAGCCGAGCCTGGTGCGGGTGGCGTTGGGGTCCGCGAGC
Organism: Actinomycetota bacterium; assembly: GCA_019241805.1. Classification (GTDB taxonomy): domain Bacteria; phylum Actinomycetota; class Actinomycetes; order Mycobacteriales; family Jatrophihabitantaceae; genus JAFAWL01. Next base: position 8,952 of record JAFAWL010000193.1, on the reverse strand, counting down.
ATGCGCTGCACCGCGTCAGGACGAAACAGGGCCCTGGATCGCGCGGCAGGGTCGGTCAGCGCGGCAGTGACCCGCGCGAGGTAAGGGCCGTCCAACTGCCGGATCGCCGGCACAGGAAAGCTGCCCTTGGTGCGATCGATCACTTCGTCGGGGACGAGACCGCGGCAGGCGCGCTTGAGCACGCCCTTGCCGCCGTCGGCGAGCTTTTGTGCGGTCGGAATGCGGGCGGCGAGTTCGACGAATTCGTGGTCGAGGAACGGCACCCGAGCCTCAAGTCCCCACGCCATGGTCATGTTGTCGACCCGCTTGACCGGATCGTCGACGAGCATGACGGTGGTGTCATTGCGCAGCGCCGCGTCGACCGCGGTTTCCGCGCCGGCACGGGAGAACCGGTCGGTGACGAACTGCAGCGGCGCGTCCTCGTCGATCATCCATTCTGGGTTGATCAGCTCACGCAGGGCTGCGAATCGGCGGTCGAAGAACACCTCGGCGTAGGCCTCCACTGCATCGGCGCGCGGTATGTCGGCCAGCGGCGGGTACCAGTCGTAGCCGGCGAGAACCTCGTCCGCTCCTTGCCCCGACTGGACCACCTTGACCTCGCGGGAGACGTCTTCACTGAGCAAGTAGAACGCCACGCAATCGTGGCTGACCATCGGTTCGCTCATTGCGGCGACCGCGGCATCGATGCCCGGTAGCAGCCGGGAGCTGTCGATCTCGATGCGGTGATGGGTCGTGCCGAAGTGTGCGGCGACAAGATCGGAGTACGCGAACTCGTCGCCTGACTCCCCACCGGCGGCCTCAAAACCGATGCTGAAGGTGGCCAGCCCCCGCTGGCCGGATTCGGCTAGCAGCGCCACCACCACGCTGGAATCGATGCCGCCGGAGAGTAGGACCCCGACCGGTACATCGGCCACCATGCGCCGCTTAACTGCGGTACGCAGACCCTCGCGCAGTGCGTCTTGCCAATCGCGTTCATCCAGGCCGGAACGCTCCGGGTCGCGGGTGAATGACGGCTCCCAGTAGCGGTGATCAGTGGCGGTGCCGTCCGGCTCGACTACGCGCACGGTCGCCGGAGCGAGCTTGCGTACCCCGTTGAGAATGGTGCGCGGTGGCGGCACGATCGAATGAAAGGTCATGTAGTGGGTCAGCGCGACGCGGTCGATTGAGGTGTCGGTGCCACCGGCGGCGAGCAATGCCGGCAGCGTGGAGGCGAAGCGCAACCGCTCGGGCGTCTGATCGAGGTACAGGGGCTTGATGCCCAGCCGGTCGCGGGCCAGAATCAGCCGACCGGTGTCACGTTCGGCGATCGCAAACGCGAACATGCCGAACAACCTCTCGACGCAGTTCAAGCCCCACTCGGCGTACGCCTTGAGGATCACTTCGGTGTCGGAGGTCGAGAAGAATCGGTGGCCGCGCGAGCGGAGCTGATCACGCAGGTCCTGGTAGTTGTATATGCACCCGTTGAAGACGATGGTCAGACCGAGGTCAGAATCGACCATCGGCTGCGAGCCGGCGGCACTGAGATCAATGATCGACAACCGCCGGTGCCCGAGGGCCAGCGGTCCGCTCGTCCAGATTCCGCTGCCGTCCGGTCCGCGTCTGGCCAGCTTGGCGCAGCACCGCTCGACGGCGGCGACGTCGGCGCCACTGCCGTCGAACCGAAGCTCTCCCGCAAGTCCGCACACCGTGATATCCCCTGTTCTTCTGGCGGCCGCGAAGTGCCCGGCCGCTAGTTGTCGTGAATCGTCATTGCTAGCCGTCCTCGGCTCGGGCCCGAATGGACATCTGAAAGTTAGGCGCTGCGGCGACGGTTCAGTAATCGCGCCGTTGCGGCCCAAGAATCCAGGTGTCTTTCGCCCCACCGCCGCGGGAGGAATTGACCACCATGCTCTGCTCCGGAGCAACCCGGCTCAGAGCCAGGTCAGCCACTTGCGCATCGGCCATGCCGGTCCCGCTGAGATAGACGAACGCGCGCAGGTCGACGTGTCGCGGATATATCCCGGCGGGAGTCAGCGTCGGGTGGGTGGACAGGTGCACGAGCTCCTGGGCGATCCAGCGGGCCGGATCGAGCGTGACCTCCCTGGCGCGGCGCTCGAGTTCCGCTGCGCTGGCGTACGGCCCGATGAGGACCCCGCCACCGCCGTAACCGTCGACAGGCTTCGTCACCAACCGATCGAGTCGATCCAGCACGATTTTGCGTTCGTCGGCATCCGCGCAACGATAGGTCGGAACCGGGTCGAGTACGGGCCGTTCGTTGAGGTAGTACGCGATCAGTTCAGGGACGTGGCAATACATTGCCTTGTCATCGGCGACGCCGTTGCCGGGCGCGTTCGCGAGTGCGATGGACCCTAGCGTGGCGGCCTCCAGCAACTGTTGGCCGATCGCTCGTCCGCACCCGTCTACGAGGTCGGACAGTTCGCATTGGAGGCGCAGGTAGATTACGTCGACCCTCCGGCCGCCCGCGGTGACTGCGCCGGCGTCGACCTCCATGTCGTCCGGCTTGGCCAGCAATAGGCCGGCCCGTTCCGCCAACAGGCGGTGCTCGAACCAGGCAGAATTGTCCGCACCGTCGGAAAGTAACGCGATCTCCGGATCCTCCCGTTGCGTGATCCGGCTCAGCGTCGCGCGCAACAGTCCGGGAGCGGTGTGTGAGGCGAGCAGCTCGCGCGGACGGGGCAGGTCCGGCATCACGGCGTCGATCAGCTGCCGTATCGCGAGGGCATAACCGACCCCTGACGGCACCCGCACGTTGTCCTCGAGCACGCGCCAGGAGGCGGTGTCGTCGCGGACCAGGTCGAACCCGCTGACGGCGGCCCGCACTGCGCCCTTCGGGAGTGACCGCGCCTCGTCCCGCCATCCGGTCGATCGGTAGACGGCAGCGGCGGGCACGACACCGTCACGAATGACTTCGCCGGCCCCGTAAACATCCCGTAGGAACATCTCCAGCGTGCGAGCTCGCTGGATCAGGCCGACTCGCAACGTGGACCACTCGTGTTCCGGGACGACCCGCGGTATCAGATCCACATGGAACCGCTGGTGGTCGCCGCCGACTCCGAACGTCAGACCGACGCCGGACGACCACCGGTCGCGCTCGTCCAGCCGTTCCCGCAACACGGCGGGCCCGATCGCGTCGATGGCCGCGAACACCTCGCGGTAGACCGGGCGAACGGTCGACACGTCGACGAAGGCTTCGTCACCGGGCGACCACGCGTACTCGAAGTTGACATTCACCTGCCGCGGTGGACGAGCCGCCGTCTGCTGAGTCTCGGCGACGGCCTGCAGTACGACGTCCGCGAGCTGACCGCGTTCGGCCAGCGCGGACCGTTGCCGGCTGGCCGAGTTGCCGCGCGAAAGCGTCGCCTCCAGTAGCTCGGTGACGGCGGCCCAATCACCAAGCTCCTCCAATCGTGGTCGTAGCCGCTGCACCAAGGCCTGGACGACATCCGGCGCCGGGCGAGGTTCCGGACGAGCAGAATTGTCGAGCAGCTGACCGGTGAGCCCGCTGCGCGCTGCGCGCCACATCGCCGCGCGATGCAGGGGCGCGGGCATCGACGGGACCGCAACACCGGTACCGATCGCCGCCACTGCGTCACACACCATCGCGCGAAACAGGCCGGCGATCAACACGGCGTCGTCGACGAGCGGACAGGCGTCACAGACCCGAAGCTCGAGCGTGGGCGCGTGTGACGAGGGGCGGACGTCGAAATACGCCATCTTCGCGTCGGTGATCACGCCGGAGCGAATCAGGTCGGCCAGCAGATCGTCGTACTCCTTGGCGCTGTGAATCGGCCCGAACAGGCCCGCGGTCGGCCAGCGCTGCCAAATTATCGTGCGCATGCTCGCATAACCGGTGTCCGTGCCATGCCAGAGCGGAGAACTGGCCGACAGTGCAAGCAACAGCGGCAAGTCGGCACTCAGGTAGTGCGCGGCACGCACAGCCGTATCCCGGTCAGCCACGCCGACGTGGACCTGCGTACCGCAGATCAGTTGCTCGTCGACGAGTAGCCGATAATCCTCCTGCATCCGCGCGAACCGACCTGTGCTGGTCAACTCGAAGTCCTCGGCCCAGGACATCGGAGCGGTGCCGACGGCGGCGATCCCGAGCCCGTCCGTGCCGGCGACCGCGATGAGCTGTTCCCGGCGGCGAACCAGCTGGGCCCGCAGCTCCTCCAGCGTCGCGCACACATCGGTATTTATCTCCACAGTCGTGCGCTGAAGTTCCGAGGCAAAGTTCGCGGCGGGAAGCTGGGCGAGCAGCGCCGGCGCCCGCCCGGCCAAGCGCAGGGTGGACATATCGATGAGGTGCAGCTCCTCCTCGACGCCCAGCGTCGGCGCGCTCGACGTCGTCATCAACTCACCCCTAAGACACCTTTACCGCCCTACTGAATCCTCACGGCGTGTCCGAAGGTTGTGGCTTTGCGACTCGGCACTCATGCCGAGGTTCGGACCCCCCGCGTATCCGGAGTCTCCGAACCATGGAAGGGCTGGGGTCATGTCAGTACGTCGAAGAGGTATCCGGTTGAGCTGCCGGCGAGTCGGCTAAGTCGGCCGACCGGGCCGAGCTGCAGCGCATGCTCAAGTTCGTGGCCTAGTCACCCACGAACCTTCTGATCGTCGACAACGTGGACCGCTTGGCCCGGAATCGGTTCGACGACGCACAGATCAATATGGCAATACAACAGTCCGGCTCATCACTCGTCTCCGTCACCGACAAGGTCGACGAGACGCCTAGCGGAATGTTCATGCAAGACATGAGCGGTATCAACCGAGTTCTACAGCGCAACCTGGCAACTGAGTCACGCGAGGGTATGTGGCCTTCGAAGCCGTCCGAAAGCGCAGCCGGTCACTGGGCCCGATCCCGTAACCTTGACCCATAGGAGGTTCCCGGTGACCACAGTGCCCGTCGATGTGGACGAACGCCTGCTTCAGCTTGCAGATGAACAAGCCGCAGCGTCCGGAAAGCCCCGCAGCGAAGTGCTCGCCGCGGCGTTGCGTCGCGGCACATGACCTCGACGCCACCGCGCCTGCCGCGATCCCGATGACGACTACCTTCTGGCCCTTGCCATCGCATCACGTGCCGACGCCCTGATCACCGGCGACAATGACCTGCACGCGGTCGCAAACCCCGGCGTCGAAGTCATCACACCCCGCGGGCTTCTCGATCGCATCCCTTCCTGACGCGACGTGGAATGGTCTCCGGAGTGAGCGATCTTGCCGACGCGGTGTTGCCGCTGATCCGTACGCGCGCGGACGTGTGGCGCTGGCGCACGGCGAACGAGCACGGCCGGCAGATGCACGAGGCGGTGGCGATCCTCGAGAAGGCGGCCGAGATCGAGGATCCGCCCGTCGTCTTCTCGGTCACCCAGAAGGCGATCGCGTCGGCGCTGAAGGTGATCATGCGGGCCGACGACTCCAGCGGGATCATCGGCGACGCGTGCCAAGCGCTGCTCGACCTGCACCCGCAGATCGCGGTCCGCGCCAAGCCGGCGGTCGGGAAGCTGGCCGACTGGATGATCAAGTTCCAGTTCGAGAACGAGTGCGACTACTTCCACCTCGATCCAGTCGCCTACGCGCCCGCGCTCGGCGAGAAGGGCATCGCCGCGTACCGAGCGAGGCTCGCCGAAATCGAGGCGAACCTGGGACCGCGACCCGCCGAAGACGAGCGCTGGACGAGTAGCCACTTCCACGAGTGGTTCACCCTCGACCGGAACGCCCAGCGGCTGGCCGTGTTCGACCGTGATGTCGAGGCGGTGATCCGCACCCACGCCCGCGACCAGAAGGTCGCTGCATGGCTGCAAGACACCGCCGAGGCCCTGTCCGAAATCGGCGAGACCGACCTGGCCATCGACTGGGCCCGGCGCGCGGCTGACTTCGACCACGGCCACCAGTCCTTGAAAGCGGCCGGATACTGGTGCGCGCTACTCGCGGCGCATCGTCCCGACGAGCTGCTCGCGGCTCGCCTCGAGGTGTTCCGCCGCTGGCCCAGCTCGAGCACCGCGGCCGCGCTGTACCAAGACTCCGGGACCGCCTGGTCGGCGTACCAGAACGAGGTCATGGAGCAGCTCGCCCGCAGTCCGCACGACGCTGTGGTGTTCGCGCAGCACCACCTCAGGGACGTCCGGCTCGCGTGGGACCTGGCCCACACGCTCAGTCTCGAGAACGACCGCACTTGGAGCGATTTGGCGAAGGCATACGAGAGGGTTGACCCGATCGCCGTCCTGCCGGTGCTGAACCGGCTCGTGCTGACCGAACTCGTCGAGACCGGTGCGCAGCACTACCAGATCGCTGCACGTCGGCTGAAGAAGATGCGCAAACTGGCTGCCGGATCAGAGCACGAAGCCGACGTCGACTGGTTCATCGCCGAGCTGCGCGAGACCAACCGCCGGCGCCCGCGGTTGCAGCAGGAGTTCGACCGCGCTGGACTGCCATAAGCGGGCTGGGCGTCGTTCAGTTGCGTGAGTCGACGGCGACGGTCATGATGCCCGGTCGACGCTGATATTTGCGTCAACAAAAGCGTCGACATCGAGCGGACGGAAACGCAGCTGGCGAGCGATGCGGATCGCAAGCAGGTGACCGATCAGCCCCGTCGCGTCTACACCAGGCGACGCCGTTCGTGCCCCGCCTGGTGTACACGGCGTGCTGCTCCAGCCAGCCGATCGTGTCCCGCACCGCATCGTCGTGGCACGCGGCGATGGTCGCGGCCAGCTCCCGCGGCGCGACCGCCCACAACGCGGCCACGCTCTTCACCGGCGATAACGTCAGGTCATGGCCGGCCACCGGCATCGGCGCCGGCCGCGAGATCCGGGTCAGATAGCCGGTGAACTCGCGGGAGTCCATCGGGTCCCGGTGGTGCTTGGCACGGAACCACTCCTGCGCCAGCTTGCTCCTGGATCCGCGCGCGGAGGGCGGCCGGGATCGCCACGTCGGCGACGTCGACGGCCGGTCGAGAAGGTCCTGGGTCGTTGCAGCCACAAACATCTCGGCGTTCGCGACGTTGAAGACCTCGTAGCCCAGGCCGTCAGTGAAGGCAGCACTGCACCATTTGGCGTGGCCTGCGGACTTGGCGATAGCGCCGGCGGCGGGCCAACCCTGAGGCGAACTCCAGGGTCGGCGAGTGCGCGTCTCAGCAATTTCCCCATCTGCGCCGGCGGGAAAGAACCGTAGCCAGCACATGTCGACGGGTATCGCGCACCTCGACCGCGCTGCGCTGAACGCGCTCGAACGACGGCTATCGCATCACGCGTTTCCTGGAGATGCGGCAGGACGACGGGTGCTTGCGCGGCCGACGGCGCTAGCAGCGCCCAATTGTGCTACAAATAGCACATGACAACGGTTGGGGTTCGCGAGCTGCGTCAGCGCGCCAGCGAACTGCTACGCCGCGTCGAACAGGGCGAGACCATCGAAGTAACCGATCGTGGGCGGCCGGTCGCCGTCTTGGCGCCCATCCCGGACCGCGGCAGCCTCGCCGAGTTGCGGGCAATGGGCCAACTCGAACCGCCGTCAGCCGACATCGCCGACATCGCGGACCCGCTACCAATACCTGCCGCCGGCCCCTCCGCGTCCGAGGTCCTCGCGGCTTTGCGGCGCGATGAGCGCTGAACGGGCCACGTACCTCGACTCATCAGCGATCGTGAAGCTGGCGGTCCTGGAGACCGAATCGCCCGCCCTGCGCCGATATCTGCGGCGCAGGCGACCCTTGGTCACGAGTGCCCTGGCCCGAACCGAAGTCGCCCGGGCACTGATGCCTTTCGGTGCCGCCGCGGTCGCTCGCGGCGAGGATGCCCTCGACCGGCTCCACGTCCTGCGGGTCAACGACCGCCTGTTGCGCGCCGCCGGCGAGATGCTGCCGCCAGAACTGCGATCTCTGGATGCCATCCACCTGGCCACTGCCGCAGCTCTGGGCACCGACCTCGCACAGGTATGCACTTACGACGATCGCATGGCCGGTGCCGCCGCCGGACTCGGAATGACGGTCGTGGCTCCCGCCTGAATGAGCGGCCCGACCCGCGCAGACGATCTCATATGCGTTCTGGCCATCCGACCGCGAGCCGCGCGCAGGTCGACAGCTATCGCGCGCTCCGCGGACCGCTGCGAACGGACCAACGCGCGATCTCCTGCATGCCCCGAGCGAGGAGGCCGCTCCGTCACTAAACGTAAGATCGGCGTAAGGTACCCAGTCAGGATGAGCAACCGTGTGCGGTTGCCCCATGGATTGCCTCGATCGGCCTGAAAAGCTTCCAGTGGGCGCGGGGTTGACGGTCATTTGACGGACATTCAGCGCTTCCAACATCAACAAAACGATCTTGGAAATAAACGAAGGCCCCGGAGTCCGGGGCCTTCGTCGTTGTAGCGGGGGCAGGATTTGAACCTGCGACCTCTGGGTTATGAGCCCAGCGAGCTACCGAGCTGCTCCACCCCGCGTCGGTATCCGGTCAGTCTACTTACTCCCGGCGCCGCGTCCAAACCGCGACCGGCACCGAATCCCGTTGCCGTGTTCCGGACGACGTTTGGGGACTGCCAGGGCGCCTGACGCCGACCGTCATTCAGGAGTGCGACGGCGTCGCGCTGGCGGTGGCCGAGCCCCGCAGCGACTGGTACTCGGTGGTCAGCTGCTGCACCTTCTGCAGATCGGTACCGATAGCGGCCAGGTTGCCGCTCTTGTAGTCGGCCTGAAGCTGAGTGATCGCCGCGTCGAGCTGGCTGAGGACGCTCTCGACCGAGGTCCCGCCCGTCGCTGTCTGGCTCGGCGAAGTCGACGGCGGAGCCGACTTGCTGGGCGAGGACGGCGGTGGCGAAGTCGACGATGGGCTGGTCGTGTTGGTCGGCTGGCCCTGGCTGAGCGACTGCCCCGGGTTGTTGTCGCTCAAGTTGGCCAGGGCGCCCGCCAGGTCGGCCGCGTAACCGATCTTGTCGCCGTAGGCGACCAGGATGCGTTGCAGGGTCGGATAGTTG
>JAFAWL010000390.1 GCA_019241805.1 Actinomycetota bacterium | reverse complement strand
CAACGTCACGAGCTTCTTCCGTGACGAGGAGGCCTGGCGGTACCTCGCGACTTCGGCGCTGCCGACGTTGCTCGAGCGCAGCGGTGACGACCCGATCCGGATCTGGAGCGCGGGTTGCGCGACTGGCCAGGAGGCCTACAGCCTCGCCATGACGCTGGTCGAGGCGATCGGACCGGCCGCGTTTCGCCAGCGGGCCAAGATCTATGCGACGGACGTCGACGAAGATGCGTTAGCGATCGCTCGCCAGGCGACCTACACGGACAAGGAATTGCGCGGGCTGCCGGATGGCTTCCTGGAGAAGTACTTCGAGCCGAGCAACGGTCGCTACATGTTCCGGGGAGATCTCCGCCGCAACGTGATCTTCGGTCGCAACGACATGGTGCAGGACGCGCCGATTTCCCGTATCGACCTGCTCGCTTGTCGCAACGCATTGATGTACTTCAACGCGGAGACTCAGTCGCGCATCGTCTCTCGCCTCGGCTTCGCGCTCAAGCCCGAAGGCGTCTTGTTCCTCGGCAAGGCCGAGATGCTACTGAACCACACGTCGACGTTTGAGCCGCTTGATCTGAAGCGACGTTTCTTCCGTAAGGCTGAGCAAGCCGATCCCGAACGTCCGCCGGCGACACCCGGCGCCCGCGCCGGCGCACCGCCGGCCAGCGGCAACGACGACCTCACATCGCTTCGGACCGAAGCATTCCTCACCAGTCCGGTGGCACAGTTCGTGGTCGACGCCCAGGAACACCTCGCGCTGATCAACCATCGGGCGAGCACGCTGCTCGCCTTGTCCGAACGCGACCTCGGCCGGCCGTTCCAGGACCTCGAGGTCTCCTTCCGACCGGCCGAATTGCGGTCCCAACTGGCTGCCGCACGCGACTCCCGCAGCGCCGTTTGGCTGCGGGACGTCGAATGGCACCGGTCGGCCAACGAACGACTGATGATGGATATCCAGATCGTTCCGTTGGTGGATGGTCGCGCTCGTTTCCTCGGCAGTGCCGTCGTGTTCAACGACGTCTCCCGCTTCCGGCAGTTGCAGGAGGAGCTGGAGTCGACCAACCGGCAGTTGGAGACCGCCTACGAAGAACTCCAGTCGACCAACGAAGAACTGGAAACCACCAACGAAGAACTTCAGTCGACGGTCGAAGAGCTCGAAACGACGAACGAGGAACTCCAGTCGACCAACGAAGAACTCGAGACGATGAACGAGGAACTGCAGTCGATGAACGACGAGCTGCAGGCGACCAACGAGGAACTGCGCGACCGAACGTCGGAGATATCGTCCCTGAACCAGTTCATGGAGTCGATACTGGGCAGTCTCGGCGCCGCCGTTATCGTCCTCAACCGCGACATGCTGGTGCAAGTCTGGAACCGTCAGGCTGAGGACCTCTGGGGATTGCGCGAGGAAGAAACCGTCGGCGAGCATCTGCTGAATCTTGACAGCGGCCTGCCCAGCGAAGCGCTGAAGTCGTTGGTGCGAGCCGTGATCGCCGAGGACAGTCCCGGCGACACGATCCTGCTCGACGCGGTGAACCGACGCGGCCGCCAGGTCAAGTTGCGGGTGACGGCAACGCCGCTACAGGGTGCATCCGGCTCACCCGACGGAGCGCTGCTGCTCATGGAGCAGGGGGAAGCCGCCAGCCTCGATGGCGAGGGCCCGTCCCGCTGAACCGAGGGACGCGTCGGCACCGGTCGACGCGTTGGCGCACTCGAACCACCGCACGGTGCGCTTGATCCCTTCGGCCCACGACACCTCAGGATGCCAGCCCAGCGTGCGAGTGATCAGCGAGATGTCGGGCCGCCGCAGCCGCGGGTCGTCAGCCATGGCCGGAACGAACTCGATCGGGGCAGCCGAGCCCGTGGCCTGTCGTACCCGGTCGGCCAGTTCCAACACCGTCATCTCGTCGGGATTGCCGACATTCACCGGGGTGTTCAAGGAACTGCTCGCGACCGCAATCAGGCCCCGGACCGTGTCGTCGACGTAGCAGACCGAGCGAGTTTGGCTGCCGTCGCCGGTCACCGTGATCGGCCGTCCGGACAACGCTTGGCACACGAAGGTCGGGATGGCCCGACCGTCGCCGGATCGCATGCGGGGACCGTAGGTGTTGAAGATGCGAACGATGCCGGTGTCCACGCCCCGATGCTCGTGATAGGCCGTCGTCAACGCTTCGGCGAATCGCTTGGCCTCGTCGTAGACCGCGCGCGGGCCGACCGGATTGACGTTGCCCCAGTACGACTCGGTCTGCGGATGTACGAGCGGGTCCCCGTAGGTCTCGGAAGTGGACGCAAGCAAGAAGCGAGCTCGCTTGGCCCGAGCTAGCCCGAGGGCGTTCCCGGTGCCGAGGCTGCCCGCCTTCATCGTCTCGATCGGCAGTCGGAAGTAGTCCGCCGGCGAGGCCGGGCAGGCCAAGCTGAACACGACGTCGACCGGTCCGTCGATCGATAGGAACTCCGTAACGTCGCGCTCGTAGAGCCGGAATCGCGGATGACCGACCAGATGGGCGACGTTTTCAGCAGATCCGGTAGCGAAGTTGTCCACGCAGTGAACGGTCGTTCCTGCCCGCACCAGAGCGTCGCACAAGTGAGACCCGATGAAGCCGGCGCCGCCGGTGACGACGGCGTAACCGAATCTGATCAGAGACACGTGGAGCCCGTTCGACGGTGAGGAACTGCCTGGTCAACTGGTCGTGACGCCGTCGGCAGGGCGGGAAGCGGACCACCGGCTCAGGTTGACCGGCTCCTCGGTGCAGCGTTGTAACCAGTTGAGCGAGTGTTCTAACGAAGTAGCGCACCTGCGTTTCACACTCTCGCCGTCCGGGTAGGGCAGTGTTAGCTGAACCCGCAGCGCGGGGCAGGAACCGGGCTCGTACCCGTCCGGACGCCCAATTCACTGACCACGGTCGGGATTCAGCGTGCGCGTGCTCGGGATAAATGCGATCTACCACGATCCGGCGGCGGCGCTCGTCGTCGACGGCCGAATCGTGGCCGCCGCCGAAGAGGAGCGCTTCAGCCGGCGCAAGCACGGCAAGCGACCGGTGCCCTTCTCGGCGTGGGAGCTACCGGAACAGGCCGCCCGGTGGTGCCTCGACTTCGCCGGCATTCGAGCCGATGATCTCGACGCCATCGGGTATTCCTTCGACCCGCGCCTACATGTGCCACCCGACGATCTAGGGCTCAACGACCCCTGGGATTACTTGCGGCGCACCTATGCCGAGCAGGCACCGGCCTTCCTCGCCGAAGCACTGCCCGGACTCGACCCCGGCCGCGTCCGATTCGTGCCGCATCACGTTGCCCACGCAGCCTCAGCCGCTCTGGCGGCGCCGTTCGACGGCTCCTGCGCGACGCTGGTGCTCGACGGCCGGGGTGAACAACACAGCCACCTGGCCGGCCGCTACCAGGACGGTCGCCTGGAGCTCCTGTCCGCGCAATCGCTGCCGCACTCGATCGGGCTGCTCTACGAGGAGGCGACGGAACATCTCGGATTTCTGCGTAGTTCGGACGAGTACAAGGTCATGGCGCTCGCGTCGTACGGGTCGGCCCGACACCGCGACTACCTCGCTCAATTCGTGCACTCGACCGGCGACGGTGGATTCGTCACCACCGGTGTCGACTGGAACGAGCTGGCCAAACCACGCCGGGCGCACGAGGACTGGGA